>JBOHYD010000308.1:0-7925 GCA_050737635.1 Luteimonas sp.
CCGCCAGCGTTCACTCTGAGCCAGGATCAAACTCTTCACTTAAGTTTTGCGGCTTTCCATCCCGAAGGATGTCGGCCAATTTCTTGAGTGCAGCCGTCTTCACCGAGCCCCAGAACCACTCGCTTGCGATTGCTCGCATTTGAATCATTTTGGAGACTCTGTTTGGAACGTCTGCAGTGGACAGTTATCCACCGCCAGACGCCCGCACAAGTCACCTGCGCACACTGTCAAAGATCGTCGGACCGGCCTCAGCGCCTTGTCCTTATTGGTCATCACCGTAGTGCCTGACCGAGCCGCACATCATACAGCCCTTTTCGTGGACGTCAACACCTTGTGAGGGGGTTTTTTTGACGTCCCGGCCGGGGTGATGCGGCACACCTCGGCGGGGTGCGCATTGTGCACGGCATTAATCGGTTTGGGAAGCCCTGGCTGCAATCTTTTTCAACTTGACGCCAGACCATCGCACAGAGGATGTTCGATTTCCCTGAGACGAGATCTTCCCATGCGCCTGTTTTGGATATTTTTGCTGGCCCTGCTCACGCTTTCCAATTCCGCCTGCGCCAGCGGCGATTGGGTGGAAGTCGGTGGCCAACGCTACAAGGTCGAGATCGCCGACGACGACGCCGAACGCGCCCGCGGGCTGATGTTTCGCGACGCGATGGGCGACGGCGAGGGCATGCTGTTCATCCATGACGCCGAGGGGCCGCAGGCGTACTGGATGAAGAACACGCGCATTCCGCTCGACATCTTGTACTTCGACAATGCGCGCCGCCTGGTGACGCAGCAGCGCGATGTGCCACCGTGCTCGGCGGGCGATCGCTGTCCGCCATACCCGAGCCGCGCCGCCGCGCGTTACGTGCTCGAACTCAATGCCGGACAGGCCAACCGTTTGGGTCTCAAGGACGGCGCGGAAATCCGCTTCGGGCCCGACGTGCACGCCGCGCCGTAAGGCCGTCCTTGCCGGCTTGCGCGTCACGCCGCGAGCGCGCAGTCTTCATCGCATGTGCGCGGACTTCGCCCTGCCGAACTGGTCATCACTGGCGCGACTCGACGACGGCTCGTTGCCGCTGCTCGGCACCGCCCTGCTGATCGCGCGCGACGAGTACCCGGCCCTTGATGCCGGCGCGTACGACGCCATCCTGCAAGACCATGTCGAGGGCCTGCGCCGCGAGATCGAGACGACCGATCACTGGGCGCTGAAGATGCAGGTCATCAACCGGCACCTGTTTGAGGAGCTTGGCTACGCCGGCAACCACGACGAGTACTACGACCCGCGCAACAGCTACATCAACGAAGTCTTCGACCGCCGTCTTGGCAACCCGATCTCGCTGGCGATGGTGCAGATCGAGGTTGCGCGCCGGCTCGGCGTGCCGCTCGACGGCGTGTCGTTTCCCGGGCATTTTCTGGTGCAGCTACCGATCGACGACGGCGTATTGGTGATGGATCCGTTCAATCGCGGCCGTCCGCTGGATGTCGACGAGCTGCGCCAGCGCGCGCGACCGCATCTCGGCGACAACGTACCCGACGACGATGCGTTGTCGCAGATCCTGCACCCGGCGTCGCACCGCGCAATCCTGATGCGCGTATTGCGCAACCTGCATGGGGTGTACAAGAAAGACGGCGACTGGGAGCGTGCCACGCGCAGCGCTGACCGGCTGCTCAAGCTGTCGCCCAATGACGCCGATGCATTGCGCGATCGCGGACTCGGTTACCTGCAGCTCGGGCACCGGCTGGGCGCGCGCGTGGATCTGTCGCGCTATCTACAGCTCAATCCCGACGCGGCCGATGCGCTGCGGATGCGCACCAAGTTGATCGAATCAGGCGTTGGCAGGGCGCGCGTTCATTAGCAGGGTGTTTTCAGCACTCTGCTAGGCCTGTTGGCGACACGCGGATGCCGAACACGCGGGCCCTGTCTGGTGCGTTGCGTCCTCGCTTGCCGTGACGCGCGCTGTCGTAAGAGATTCTATCGCACGCGAACACCACCACCAGCCCGGGCTCGGGCTCGGCCATCTATGCGGCAATAGCGATGCTCGCCGGCCGCCGCCGCTCCTCTCCTGATCCCAGGCGGTTGCGTCAGATCACGTAGCTCGGCCGCAGCGCCAGCCCCATTTCCGCACGCAAGCCGTTCTCGGTAAGCGGGATCGGATTGTGGGTGGTGGCCGGGGTATTCGGGTCGCCGTCGAAATCGTAAGGCCTGGCCGTGCTGTCCAGCCCGACCGCCTGACGCTCGGCGTTCGGCACCCGGCCCTGGTCGACGCCGGGGCCGTTGTAGGTGCCCGGCAGGAAGGTGCCGTTGACGCCGTTGTAGGCGTGCGACATCTCGTGGAACAGCGTGACCGACGGCACCGGCAGCTGCGGGATCGCGAACGCCGGGTTGTACGAGATGTCGACCGGGCCCGACCTGCCGGGACGGCCGTTGCTGCCGATGTCCGAGCCCGGCACGCTCTGTGCGTAGCCGTTGTCCACATTTTGCAGCTCGCGGATGGTGACGATGTTGCCTCTGGCCGCGGCGCTGTCGAACTCCGCCAGCATTTGCTGGCCGTTGGGCGAGGCGCGCAGCAGTTCGAGATCGGCCTCGACGCGCTGCACAAACGCATCCGAGCCTTCGAGCCGCACGCCACTCAGGCCGGCGGAACTGTTGAGCACGACGTTGACGACGCTGGGGTCGGCATTGCCGCTGCCGGTGATCCGGTCGCCGACGCCGGCCGAATACACCACGCCATCGCTGCCGAGGCCACCGACGGTGTTGGTGCCGCCGCCTGTGTAGACACGATCGCTGACGGCGGCGGCAATCGTATCGTCGCCGAGTCCGCCGGAGACGACGTTACGGCCACCGCCGCTGTTGATCACGTCGTTGCCCTTGCCGCCTTCGATGTAGTCGTTGCCGTTGCCGCCGTTGATGGTGTCGACGCCGTCGCCACCGTACAGGGTGTTGGTGCCGTTGCCGGCGCGGATGGTGTCGTCGCCGGAACCGCCGAAGACATAGCCGAAGCCCGATCCGGTGGTGATGCGGTCATTGCCCGCGCCGCCGTCGATGCGATCGTTGCCGGAGCCGCCTTGCACGGTATCGGCACCGTCGCCGGCCTCGATGATCAGATTGATGGTGACCGACGGATCGACGGCGATGCTGTCGTCGCCCGCACCGCTGCGGATGGTGAGCTGTTGGCCCGGTGCGAGGCTGACGTCGTACTGCTCGCCGTTGACGTCGAGGCTCAAACCACCGTCCGTGGTCCGCGTCAGCGACACCCTGTCGCTGCTGTCGCCGGTCTTGAACACCAGTTGGTCGGCGAGCACCGAAAAGTTGCCGCCGCCGTTGTCCTCGGCGGTGCGCTCGCGAGTAATCTCAACCTGCGCGGTGTTGCCGAGTTGGTCGATGAACAACGGCTGGCCGCTGCTGCTGGTGGTCTGAGTGCGGGTGCCGGTGTTGGTGGCATTGCCGTCGATTGGCGTCGCCGCGTCGCGCGCGGCGTTGCCGGTCACGTCGGCTTGATCGACAGCCTGCACCTCGTTGGTGCCGGCACCGCGGTTGAGTGCGTCGGGCCGCTGCGGGTTGTCCCAGATCTGCGATGTCTGGTCGAGGGGGGCGTTGCGGGTGTCGAGCGATGCGTTCATGGCGGTTTCGCGGCGGGAAGTGGCGACGAGGCGATATATGTACGTCAGCGTATGGGGCTGTCCAAGCTAGGGCGTACCCGAGGCCGAACCCGGTGGCGGCGGTGATCGCGAGCAGGCAGGACAGGGCCTGCTGCGACGCAGCAGGGGCTTGCGTACCATGTGCGGCCCTTCTTTCCGCCGCAGCGCCCCGGCGTTGCGGCCTGCCACCGGAGCACGCATCCATGGGTCTCAACCTCGTCCCCACCGGCAACCGGCCGCCCGATGAAATCAACGTCATCATCGAAATCCCCAAGGACGCCGAGCCGATCAAGTACGAGGTCGACAAGGCCAGCGGCGCGATCTTCGTCGACCGCATCCTGTCGACGCCAATGCGCTACCCGTGCAACTACGGCTACGTGCCACACACCGTGTGCGGCGATGGCGATCCGGCCGACGTATTGGTGGTGCTGCCGCTACCGCTGATCCCAGGCTCGGTGATCCGCTGCCGTCCGGTTGGCGTGCTGCGCATGAGCGACGAGGCCGGCAGCGACGAGAAGATCCTCGCCGTGCCGGCGACCAAGGTGTTTGCCGGCTACGCACACATCGAGGACATCGCCCAGGTGTCACCGCACTGGCTCGAGCGCATCGGCCACTTCTTCGAGCACTACAAGGATCTCGAAAAGGGCAAGTGGGTCAAGCTCGACGGCTGGGGCGGCGCCGATGAGGCCAAGCGCATCCTGATAGCGTCGATCGAGCGCTACGACGCGTCGCCGGACAAGGGCAACTTCTGAGCGCCCGAACCGCCGCTGCGCTTGCCGGTGTCCTCGCCGCGGCACCGCATCTCGAAACCTTGGCCGTGCGCGTTCTGATCGACCGTCGTATTGCTGGAAACCCATCGTCCGCTGACTGCGGCCAGTACGACGGCTCTACCTGCTCACGGCTGACGGCTGACGGTTGCCTCCAGCCAGTCGTGCGGCCGCAGATAATCCGCTAATCGTGCTTCGGCGCTGCCCGGCTCGGCCGCGAACCCGTACTCCCAGCGCGCCAGCGGCGGCAGGCTCATCAGGATCGACTCGGTGCGGCCGCCGCTCTGCAGGCCAAACAACGTGCCGCGGTCCCAAACCAGGTTGAACTCGACGTAGCGGCCGCGCCGGTACAACTGGAACGCACGCTCGCGCTCGCCATAGGGCGTCTCGCGGCGGCGGTCGACGATCGGCAGATAGGCATCGAGAAACCCGTCGCCGACCGCACGCAGATAGGCAAAGTCACGCTCGAAATCGCTGTGCAGGTCGTCGAAAAACAGCCCACCGACGCCACGCGTCTCGCCGCGGTGCTTGAGCAAGAAATACTCGTCGCACCAGCGCTTGTGCGCGGCATAGCGATCCTCGCCGAACGGTGCGCACAGATCGCGCGCGGTGCGGTGCCAGTGGCAGACGTCGTCGTCCACCGGATAGAACGGCGTCAGGTCGAAGCCGCCGCCGAACCACCACGCCACCGTTTCGCCATCGCGCTGCGCCTGAAAATGGCGCACGTTGGCGTGCGTGGTCGGCACATGCGGATTGCGCGGGTGCAACACCAGCGACACCCCCACCGCGCGCCACGACGCACCCGCCAGCTCCGGCCGCGCGGCGGTGGCCGACGGCGGCAGCGTGCTGCCCGACACGTCGGAAAACCCGACGCCGGCCTGCTCGAACACCGCGCCATCGCGCAGCATCCGCGTGCGCCCGCCGCCGCCTTCGTCACGGGTCCACAAGTCCTCGACGAAGCGCGCTTGACCATCGACGGTTTCGAGCGCGGCGCAGAGGCGGTCCTGCAGCGCGATGAGATAGCTGCGGACGCGGTCGTTGTCGGCGGCGGTCCGGGAGGGCGTTGTCATGGTTTGATTCTATCGGCTGGACGTTGGCTTTCGCGATGCTTCGTCGCGTCGATGCACGCGACAACCGTTGCGCTTTTGCCTTCCTGATTACCCGCATACGCCGCCAGGGTTGCGAGCGCGTACGGCCCCGCGCAGCGTAATGCTCGCTCTGCCCCTCTCATCCCCGCCTTGTTCGGGTTGGTGGCAGAGGTGTGGGCTCTTCCAGGCCACTCGGAGTACTGTGCTCGCCATGAAAGCGACTGTTTTTCTGGCGGTTCTGGCGGGAGTTCTCTCCACGTCCATCCCCTCGGCCTCGGCCCCGAAGCTTGCCCTGCCCCCGGGATGGCAGGCAACGCTTGATCGTGCGTCGCCTTCTGCCGAGGTGCTTGACCTTCATCGGATCTTTGCTGCCGACGATGTGCCCTGGCAAACCCTGGATGCCTACACGCGCCGCAAGGTCGTGTACACGAAGCGCGCGACACTCGTCCTGCTGCAAGCAACGCGATCCGGGAAGCCGCACGATCTGAACCATTGGCACCACCATGACCAGATCACGCACGTCCTCGATGGCCGCGTCGAGGTTGTCCTTGGGCGCGAGATTCGCCAACTTGGCCCAGGTGCCTTTTACGCCTGCGAATCCGCTGTCCCGCACTCTCTACGCCTGCTCTCCGATCGCGCCACCCTCATCGAGGTCTTTACCCCGCCTAGAAACGATTTCCGGAGCAAGCCGTGGGTAGGTTCACCAGCTTCGCCGAGCGCGCGCAACCGCCCGTTTCAAGCCAATGAACTCAAGGCGCTGGTCTACCACTGGTTTTCACTCTTAGACCGCAATGCGCCGGTAGACGATTTTCTGCCGCTGCTCACGGATGCCGGCCTGCAGATGGACTTCCCCGAGGCGACGTTGCGCGGCAAGAACGACTTCCGCAACTGGTATGCCGGCATCAACAGGACCATTCGATCCGCATCGCACGACATTCGAGCCATCGAGACCACTATCTCTGGCGCGCATGCCGTCGTGAAGGTCACCGTCGACTGGCGTGCCACTTCGACAACCGGACAGAGCCTCGGCTTCCTCGTGGAACAACGCTGGACCGTGTCCCGCTCGCCCGCGCTCGACACACCCATCATTCAGACGTACCGCGTGCAGGTTCTCAACAAGTAGCCGCACTGGGAGTCTTGCGCCTCAACGCCAAGCCCCCCTGAGCGCCAGGACTTCCCCCGCTCCCGCAAGCGGGAGCGGGGGAAGTTGCTGCGATGCCGCAGTCGCTTCGATGGCAGGCACCCTGCCTTCCGAGGCGCGCTAAAGCAGCGGCACCAGCAGCAGCGCCACGATGTTGATGATCTTGATCAGCGGATTGATCGCCGGCCCGGCGGTGTCCTTGTAGGGATCGCCGACCGTGTCACCGGTCACTGCCGCCTTATGCGCTTCTGAGCCCTTGCCGCCATGGTGGCCATCCTCGATGTACTTCTTGGCGTTGTCCCACGCGCCGCCGCCGGTGGTCATCGAGATCGCGACGAACAGGCCGGTAACGATGGTGCCGATCAGCAGGCCGCCGAGCGCTTGCGCGCCGAGCAGCAGGCCGACGACGACTGGCACCACCACCGGCAGCAGCGACGGCACGACCATTTCCTTGATCGCCGACTTGGTCAGCATGTCGACGGCCTTGTCGTACTGCGGCTTGCCGGTGCCTTGCATGATGCCGGGGATCTCGCGGAACTGGCGGCGCACCTCCTCGACCACCGCACCGGCTGCGCGGCCGACGGCTTCCATCGCCATCGCGCCGAACAGATAGGGGATCAGGCCGCCGATCAGCAGGCCGATGATCACCATGTGGTTGGACAGGTCGAAGGAGAAGGTCTCGCCGGGATTGGCCGCCTGCAGGTTGTGGGTGTAGTCGGCAAACAGCACCAATGCCGCGAGTGCCGCCGAACCGATCGCGTAGCCCTTGGTCACTGCCTTGGTGGTGTTGCCGACCGCGTCGAGCGGATCGGTGATCGCGCGGATCTCCGGCGGCAGTTCGGCCATCTCGGCGATACCGCCGGCGTTGTCGGTGATCGGGCCATAGGCGTCGAGTGCGACGATCATGCCGGCCATCGACAGCATCGCAGTGGCCGCGATCGCGATACCGTACAGGCCGCCGAGCTGATGCGCGCCCCAGATCGCCAAGCATACCGCGATCACCGGCAGCGCGGTCGACTTCATCGAGACACCGAGGCCGGCGATGATATTGGTGCCGTGGCCAGTGGTGCTGGCCGCGGCGATGTGCTGCACCGGCTTGTAGTCGGTGCCGGTGTAGTACTCGGTGATCCACACCATCGCAGCGGTCAACACCAGGCCGACCACGCAGGCGCCGAACAGCGCCAGCGCGCTGACCTTGGCGCCGCCGGTCACCTCAACGGCCTGCGGGAACATCGAGGTCGTCACGAAGTAGAACGCGACCAGCGAGATCACGCCGGCGACGATCAAGCCCTTGTACAG
>JBOHYD010000309.1:0-4404 GCA_050737635.1 Luteimonas sp.
TGCGCACGCGCGAGCGCCGCCTGGGCGACGCGACGCAGGCCCTGCAACGCCTCGCTGCGGTCGGGGTCGATCGCCAGCGCCGCCGCATACAACTCGCGCGCGCCGCTGCCGTCGGCGGCGCTGAGCCGGCCCTGCTGCAGCGCGGCCGCGGCCTGCATGCGCAGCGCCTGTGCACGGGTTTGCGGCCACAGAACATCCGCGAGCGGCTGACGGAACACCACCGCCAAGCCGATCAGCACCACCAGCACGCCGAGCGGCCACGGCCACCAGGCGCGCTTCGCGGCGCTGTGCGAAGTGCTGCGCGAAGCCGCCACGTCACGGCGGAAATCGAGATCGGCCAGCGAACCGATCGACGGCTCGCGGCGACCGGCGGGGTCGCGGTCGGTGTGGTGCGGCGGAGCGGCGGCGGCCGGCGGAGGTCTGCGATTCACGCGCAAAGCATATAAAGAACACGGTCAGCGCGGCATTTCCGGGGCCGCGAGCGATGGCTCAAGTTCAGCGCGGTGAGCGCAGCGGCAGTCGCACCAAGAAGGCCAAAACGCAATGTCGCTGGGTCCCGGCACCATGTTCCCCGATTCGGCATTGCGTTCTGAAGCGCGCCAACGCGATCCACACAGCCGCTACGCCCGCCGCGTCTGCCGCACACCGGGCAGGCTGTCGATCTTGCCGAGCAGCCGCGACAACTGGCCGAAATCCCGCACGCGCAGTTGCAACCGCAGGCGCAGCGGGCTGCCAGCACTGGCCGCACCGTACTCGCTGTGGATCGACAGCACGTGCGCGTCCTCCTGCGCGATCAGGTTGGTCAGGTCCTTGAGCAGGTATTTGCGGTCGATCGCATCGACGGTGACGCCGGCCTCGTGGCCACCGCCGACCGCGCCGTCGCCGCTGCGCGCCCAGTCGACCGGCAGCACGCGCAGCGGCTGCGCGGCCTGCAGACGCAAAAACGACGCGCAGTCGGCGCGATGCACGGTCACCCCGCGCACCCGGGTCAGATAGCCGGCCACCGCGTCGCCGGGCAGCGGCTGGCAGCAGCGCGCGACCTGCACGACCAGATTGCCGACGCCGACCACGGTGAATGCCGATGCCGATGTCTTCAAACCGCGACGCGGCTGTCGCGGCACGATTGCCGTCGATGCGCCATCGGCCGATGCTGGCGCGGCGTCGCGCTGCTGGCGCTGGTGTTCGAGCAGCGCGCGCGCGACCTGGTGCGGGCCGACATCGCCGAGCGCGACCAGCACGTGCAGCTCGTCGAGCGTAGCGGCGTTGAACTTGTGCAACGCCGGCGCCGGGTCGGCATGGTGCAGGCCGAGACGCTTGAGCTCCTTGTCGAGCAGTTCGCGGCCGGCCTGCAGGTTGCGCGCGCGGTCGAGATTGTGGAACCAGCGGCGGACCTTTTCGCGCGAGCGCGCGCTGGCCAGAAACCCGTTCGACGTCAGCAGCCAGTCGCGGCGCGGCGCGGCGGTCTTGCCGGTGAGGATCTCGACGCGGTCGCCGCTGTGCAGGCGGTGGTCGAGCGGCACGATGCGGCCGTCGACCTTGGCGCCGCGGCAGCGGTGGCCGACCATGGTGTGCACGTGGTAGGCGAAATCCAGCGGCGTCGCGTCACGCGGCAGGTCGATCACCTCGCCGATCGGGGTCAGCGCATAGATGCGGTCCTCGACCAGTTCGGTGTCGAGGCCGCCGGCCAGCCCGCGATCGGCCTGCGCGCCGTCGCCGTCGCGGGCGTCGTCGACGTGCGCGTCGAGCAGCCGGCGCATCCATTCGATCTTGCGGTCGTTGGCGGCATTGCTCGCCGAGGAGCGCTGAGAGCCGCCGGTTTCTTTATAGCGCCAGTGCGCGGCGACGCCGAGCTCGGCTTGCGCGTGCATCTCGTGGCTGCGGATCTGCACTTCCAGCGTCTTGCCCTCCGGGCCGATCACCGCGGTGTGCAGCGAGCGGTAGTCGTTGTGCTTGGGCCTGGCGATGTAGTCGTCGAACTCGCTCGGCACCGGCATCCACAGCGCGTGCACCACGCCGAGCGCGGCGTAGCAGGCCGGCAGGTCGTCGACGAGCACTCTGACGGCCCGCAAGTCGTAGAGCTCGCCGATCGGCACGTCCTTCTTCTGCATCTTTTTCCAGATGCTATAGATGTGCTTGGGACGGCCGGCGACATCCGCGCGCAGGCCCTGCGCGACGAGCGCGTCGACGAGCGCGCGCCGGACCTGCTCGATATAGGTTTCGCGGCCGGTGCGTTTGTCGTCAAGCAGACGCGCGATGCGCTGGTAGGTCTCGGGATCGAGGTGACGGAACGCCAAGTCCTCTAGCTCCCACTTCAGCTGCCAGATGCCGAGACGGTTGGCGAGCGGTGCGTGGATGTCGCGGGTGAGCTGGGCGAGCGCGCGTCGCGCGGCATCGGGCAATGCCGACGCGCCGCGCAGGCGCGCGAGCTGGCGGGCGAGCAGGATCGGCACCACGCGCAGATCGCGCACGATCGCCAGCAACAGCCGGCGCAGGCCTTCGGCATTATTGCCGCCGCTGCGCTCGGCGTGCAGCGCCCAGACCTGCTGCGCGGCCTGCAAGCCGTCGAGCAGCGCGGCGAGCGCCGGTAGCTCCGGCGACGGCGGGGATTCGACATGCGTGCGCCACGCCGGCATCGCGTACAGCACCGCGGCGACCACCGACTCGCCGTCGGCGTTGAGTTTGCCGAGCGCTTGCAGGGTGTCGGCGAGCAACATCGGCGGATCGCCCGGCTCCACAGCCACAGCGCCACCGTCGCGCGCTGCCGCATCGCGCAGCCGCGCGCGCATTGCTTCCGACAGCGCCGCTGCCGCGGGCGAGGCGAACACGATCTCAAGCGCGTGGCTGGCGGCCGTCACCGGTGCGATTCCGGGCTATGGATGGACAGTTACACTAGCCGCCTCACGCCCCGAGGAACAGACCATGCGCCTGCTGCACATCACCGCGCTCGCCCTGCTGATCGGCTGCGCGCTGCCCGCCTTGGCGCAGGCGGCCGGCAGCGCGCAGGCGATCGAAACGCAGATGACATCCGAACAATTCAAGGCCGCCGGCCTCGACAAGCTCAGCGCGCCCGAGCTCGCCCACCTCAACGCCTGGCTCAACAACACCATCGTCGCCGAGACCGACAGGGCCGCCGTGCAAGCCGCCAAGACGGTCAAGGACGACAACCGCGGTCTCTCGGTGATCGGCAACCGCGAACCGATCCAGTCCGCGATCGCCGGCGAGTTCCGCGGCTTCGGCAGCGGCCGCACCTACGCCCTCGCCAATGGTCAGATCTGGCGCCAGGCCGACAGCGCCACCCTCGCCGGCGTGCGCCTGACCGCGCCCGTCGTGGAGATCACCCCGAGCCTGGTCGGCAACGCGTGGTACATGGCCGTCAAGGGCTACAACATCCGCGCCAAGGTCAGTCGCGAGAAGTGAGGCTTGAACGGGAGGCGGGAGGCGGGAGGCGGGAGACGGGAGACGGGAGGGCAGAGACGGGAGACGGGGGATAGGGGACGTTTGAAGCGTGGGACCGAGACTCCAACGCTCTTGCCGCCATCCCGGCGCAAGCCGGGACCCAGCGTCACGGTCGCGGGCCACCAGTCGCGGGTCACCAAACGCCACTGGCTCGGTGGACATGGGTCCCGGCGTGCGCCGGGATGACAAGTCACTGTCCGCAGCATCGCAATCGACCCGTCAACGCCGCCGCTGGACCAGGATCCGATCAAGGAAACCCATCGGCGGCAGGCCTCCCGTCTCTCCCCTCCCGTCTCTCCCCTCCCGTCTCTCTCCTCCCGCCTCCCGCCTCCCATCTACCGTCTACCGCCCAGCAACCCCGCCAGCCGCGCCGCCAGCTTCTTCGCCGACACGCCGCCCTTCGCGCCGAGCTCTTGTGCGAATGTCGATACCCGCAGTTCCTCCAGCTCCCAGCGCAAGGCCTGCCAGTCGGCATCGTTGGCAATACCAGCCCGTTGTGCGTCGGCGAGCGTATCGGCGAAGGGTTTGAGATCGAGCAAGCGCTGCTGGTCGCGGACCGGGTCGTTGAGTGCGCGCTCGGCACGCAGGGTGAGCGCCTTCAGATAGCGCGGATACTCGGCCAATGCCTGCGCCGGCACGTCGCGCAGGAAGCCCGGCGGCACTAGCGCTGCGAGCTGCGCCTGCATGTCGTCGAGATTACCGCGCGCCCAGCCGATCAGCTTGCTGTCGAGCTTGGCGCGCACCTCGGCGACCAGCGCGAGGATGGTTTCGGCCTGCGTGAGCCGCTGCATCGCCTCGCCGAACAGGCTCCGGCCGATCGCATCGACGCGCTGCGCGAAGGCATCGGCATCGCGGATCTCACCGAGGCCGTCGCGCGACAGCGCGGCGAGCGCGCCATCGACGAGGTCGTCGCGCAGATGATCGGCCGGCCGGCCGTCGCCCTTGCCG
>JBOHYD010000310.1:0-4618 GCA_050737635.1 Luteimonas sp.
GATTCTGCTCGAGAGATTGCCACAATTAGGCTCAACTTGAAAGCTAATTGGAATTACCTTCTCAAGGTGTTGCACTTGGAACTTGAGTCTAAGCCCCCTAGCTTTCGGCAACAGACTCCGATTCAGCCTTCTCGGCTACGATAAGGAAACCGGCTCCGGATGAGCACTACCTCGCAAACTCGGCCGATCGCAGCCTTCGCGAAGTTCCGGTCGGAGTGCATCGCCTCACGTAGAGACCTCTGTCCCTACCCGGGGTCGAACGCAGCGACTAACGGCCAAGACGCTTCGACATGACGCAGCGTCTTGGCACGCTCAAGGCGCGTTAGGCGTCTGCACGCCGATGCGGGTCGCGTCGGGCGTGGCGTCGAGCGACAGCGACGACGGCCAAGGCGTCCACGAAACACCCAACTCGACCGTGTTGGGATTGCCGCTGCGCATGAAAGCACCGACGCTCGCCATCCATGCCTTGGACAAGGCCACGCGGCCCGGCCGGTTGGCGGCGCTGTTGGTCACGCTGGAGAACAGCGACGGCCCGAAGTTGCCGAACAGAAAACCTATATCGAAGCCGTGCGCGGCGCCGTAAACCTCGTTCCACGGTGCCGGCTGTTGCGCCCAATCGAAGCGGTAATGCCAGACGTTGGCTTGCTGCGTCTTCAGCGTGCCGAGCAGGTTGTCGCGACTGGGAGCGGCCAACACCGCCGTGATCACGCCCGTCTTGGCGTTGTAGCCCGTCGCGGGCGCGGCCATCGGCAAATACGATGGGTCGATGATGTCGGCGACGGTCAACGCCGTTGGCTGATCGGGATTGAAGCCGTACAGCATCGCGAAGTGCGTCGCGTCGTCGATCTTGTAGCCCGGCTTTCCGCCCAGTTCCGTGAGTAGATTGGAGAAGAGCTTGCCCTCTTCGCGCGTGTTGCCCGCAAGCACCGGCATGCGGGGATACTGGCCTGCCGCGAAGGTCGCGATCGGATCCACCGGCACTACGCTGCCGTCCGGTATCGGCCCGCCAAAGTTCAAGCTCTTCTGCGCGGCCAGCACAAGCAACTCGCTCGGATCGTGGCTACGAAGGTAATCGGCGATCTGCGCCGGAGTCTGTGAGTCGATGTACGCGCGCGCCTCGGCGGCATCCGATGCTTTTCCATCGGCGATCACCACGGCCTGCAGAAAATTCTGCGCGCGCCCGAGTGCATCCGCGGCGGACCTCAACGTGGGTTGCGCGCCCGGCGGCAGATTGCTCGCCAGCGAAATCCCGCCACTCAACGGCATCGCCTTATGAAACAAGCCCTGGGTCATCGGCGAGGCCAACAACGCCAGCAAGTTCACCGCACCCGCCGAGTGACCTGTGAGCGTGATGTTGTCCGGATCGCCGCCGAACGCCGCGATGTTCTGCTGCAAGTACCGCAGCGTGGCCACATGGTCCAGCAACGCGAAATTGCCCGAGTCTTCGCCGTTTCCGCTGCCGGTATGCAGTTGCGGCAAGTTGAGCGCACCCAGCAGACCGAGCCGGTAATTGGCCGTGACCACGATCGCGTTGGCGGTCCGCGCGAGCGCCGCGCCGTCGTACAACGGATCGGCCGTATAGCCGGAAACGCCGCTACCGCCGTGGAGGAACAGCATCACCGGTAATTCCCGCTCGCTTGTCGCGGGACGCCAGATGTTGAGCGACAAGCAGTCCTCGTTGCCGACGGCCGTACCCAGCGTCGTGCCGATCGTTGCATCGTAGGCGTTATTGGCGCCGGGGCCGTAGAGGCGACCGATCTGCAGGCATGCCTGACCGAATCGGTCGGCGCGACGAATGCCGCTCCAGGATGCCGGCTGCGCTGGCGCGCGCCAGCGCAGCGCCCCCGCGGGCGCTTGCGCGAAGCGGACGCCCTTCCACCAATACGTGCCCGAGTGAGCGCTGTCGTCCACGCCCCTCAACCGGCCCGCCGACGTCCGGCGCACCAACGCATGCGTCGCATCGCGCGACGTAACGACCGCCGCGGGCCCAGGATGGCGCGCTTGCGAATCGAGCTCCAACGCAACGCTCGACAGATTGAGATCGCACCCCGCGATCCCGAGGCTGGCGACGATCGCCGCCACGCACGCGGTTAGGCCGTTCAGCGACATGACGCTTTTTGTTGTTTTCATGGTTGTTTCCGCTGTTGGTTGAAACCCTGCTGACGCCGACGCCGATCAGCATCGAGTTTACCCGCACAGTGATCATCGCCACTGAAGTCGATGCGGTTGCGCGCTCGTCCACAGGCGCACTGCGATGCTAATGCCTGCAAACCGATATCGCCAGGGTATGCGTCGCCGCAACTGCCTCGCTATCTTGTACTTCGGCTGTGATCGTCATCACGAACAGCGCCGCCACTCCCGTTAACAAGCTTCGGCCTTCATCCACGCCCTGCGTCGCAACGCGTCTACGGTCGCATATACGATGGCGCGCGTTGACGTCGGATAACGGGCCTATGAGCGAACACGCCGATGATCTGCCGTCCGCGGCGAGCGACTATCCCGGCGACGACCTGCTGCGCACGCGGCGTCTGCGTTTGCGCGGGCTGCGCTATGCGGACTTGTTTGATCTGCAGGCGCTGGGACGCGATCCGCGCGTCAGCGCACGCCTGCTGGACGCGCCGGTGGCGACGCTCGCGCAGACCGGTGCACTGGTCGACATGGCCAACCGCATCTACCGGCAACGTCCGGGGTTCGGTCTGTGGCGCGCCGACGACGAGCACGGCCGCTTTATCGGATTCTTTTCGTTGATGGCCGAGTGCGGCGACGATGCGGCCGAGATCGGCGTCCGCCTGCTGCCGCGCACCTGGGGGCGCGGCTATGCGCTGGAAGGTGGCACGGCGCTGTGCGATCACGCGTTTGCCGCGCTGCGGCTAACGCAGCTGATCGGCCTGTGCGACCCCGACAACCGTTCGGTGCCGCCGCTGCTGATGCGGCTCGGGTTTGTCGCCGACGGCACGACGCGGCAGTTCGACCGCCCGGCGCTGCGCTTTCGGCTGCTGCGCGAGCGCTGGACGGGGCCGCGCGCGCGTCGCAGCGGCTGACGGCAGCGGCGATGCCGTTGCCGTTGCCGTCGATGCGATGCCTCCGCGCGGATGCCGATCAGCGGTGAAAATGCGGATCGATGCTCAGCGTGCCGAGGTTGCGCTCGGCGAAGCGCTTGGTCAGTTCGGGGGCGGCGTCGGTGATCGCGTCGAAGCTGTTGCGCGAGCGGATGTCGGCACGCAGCAGCCAGCAGCCGTCGCTGGTGCGGCTGAGCAGCAGGTCGGTGCCCGGCAGGGTCGCGTCGGACATCCGCAACAGCATCTGGCCGTCGCCGCGGGCTTCGCCGTGACGGCCGATCGCGAGCTGGCGGACATGGCGTTCGACCATGTCGGCGAAGGCATTCGGATTGACCGGCGTGTGCACCTGCGGGATGCCGTCGCGCACCGCCATCTGCGCCTGGAACACCGCCGAGGCGTCGGCGGCCTGCAGGGCGCTCGACGACACGCCCTTCTCGTCGCGGCTGCGGCGCAGCACGTCGGCATCGACGGCGGCAGAGGCGTCCGCCGTCACGCCGTGCCGCGCGGCGGTGTCGTGCGCGACGTCTTCGCCGAGCAGTGCCGCCTTGCCGGGTGGCGCATCGGGTGTGCCCCCGGCCTGCGCCTTGTCCTGCATCAGCGTGCGGAAGCGGTCGACGTTCTCGCGCAGCGGCGGCGTGCGCTGACTGTCGCGCGTGTCGCGTGCGGCCTCGGTGCGCGACGAGGAATCGGTGCCGGCGGCGGATTGGCTGCGTTCGATGCTCATGTCGGCCTCATAGTCTGTCGGTGTGGACGCGCCGTGCGCGCATGAGGTCGGCCGTTGCCAACTCCTCCTGCCGCACTTCCAGTGCGCGTTGTTCGCTGCCCCAGAGATCGCGCCGCTTCTCGAGGGCCTCCTGCCGTGCTTTCGCACGCAAATACGCCGCGCGCGCCTCGTCGAGCGCTTGCTGGGCCTCGCGCAATTTCTGCTGCGCCTGCGTCAGGCGCTGCTGGGCGGTGACCCGCTGCTCGCCGAGCAGGTCGATATGCGCTTCGCGCTGCGCGAGCACGGCCGGCCACGGCACGCCGGGCGGCGGCGTGTCGAGCAGGCGATTGCGCTGCTCGTCACGCTCGGATTGCAGTGCGGCGATCTCGCCCTCGATGGCCGTGCATGCGTCGCGGCACGCCTGCACCATGCGCCGGCGATCAAGCACCAGCCTCCGCGCGGACTCGGTGCGATGTTCGCGCAGACGCAGCAGGGTGTGTAGCGGGTAGCGTTTCATGGCGTTTGCCGGGAATCGGGAATCGGGAATGGGCGGCAATCGCAAAGCACACGCGCATGGCCGCAAACGCCGACATGCGTGCTCGACGATTCCCCATTCCCCATTCCCGATTTCCGGCCATTCACGCGAACAATCTCTTCAACGCATCCGACGACTGCGCGAACGGCACCAGCTCGGTCGCTGGCTGCTGCAGCAGCTTGCGCATCGGCGCGATCTTCTCGATCGCGATGTCAGCCTCCGGATCGCTGCCGCGCTTGTATTCGCCGAGCTGCAGCAGTAGTTCGATGTCCTGGTACTTGGCGAGGTATTTGCGCAGCTGGCCGGCGGCGTGGAGGTGCG
>JBOHYD010000311.1:0-8265 GCA_050737635.1 Luteimonas sp.
GCAGGGTGTCGATGTCGTCGCGGCGATCATCGAGACCCACGGCCGCGCCGAGACCGCGGCGCTGCTCGACGGCCTCGAGCTGATGCCGCGCAGGCGGCTGTCGTACCACAGCGGCACCCTCGAGGAGCTCGATCTCGACGCGCTGATCGCACGCAAGCCGGCGATCGCGCTGGTCGACGAACTCGCGCACCGCAATGCGCCCGGCAGCCGCCACGAGCGCCGCTGGCAGGACGTGATCGAACTGCTCGACGCCGGCATCGACGTTCACACCACGATCAATATCCAGCATCTCGAAAGCCTCAACGACGTCGTCCACCGCATCACCGGCGTGCGCGTCAGCGAGACCGTGCCCGACAGCGTGTTCGACCGATTGCGCGACATCGTGCTGGTCGACTTGCCGCCGCGCGAACTGATCCAGCGCCTGCGCGACGGCAAGGTCTACGTGCCCGAACAGGCCGCGCAGGCGCTGCAGGCGTTCTTCTCGGCCAGCAACCTCGCCGCGCTGCGCGAGCTGACGATGCAGACCGCAGCCGACCGTGTCGACAGCGACCTGCGCGAGACCCAGACCGCGCGCGGCCTGCCCGGCGCCAGCCTGCGCCGCGGCGTGATCGTCGCGATCGACGGTTACGGCCAGTCCGAGTACCTGGTGCGCGTCGCCCGCCGCATCGCCGAACGCCGTGCCGCGCCATGGACGGTGGTCACCGTGCAGCGCGCGAAGGCACCCGGCGACGACGTGCAGCGCGAGCTCGACCGCGCGTTTGCGCTGGCGCGCCGCCTCGGCGGCGAGACCGTGGTGCTGCACGACGACACCATCGTCGACGCGCTGCTCGACCACGCCGCGCAGCACGGCGCATCGACCATCGTGCTCGGCCGTACCCGTGAGCGGCCATTCACGCGGATGATCAACCGCACGCTCACCCAGCAGCTGCTGCAGCGCGGCGCGCACCTCGAACTCACCATCGTCAGCACGCCCGAAGCGCGCGCCAAGTCGCGACGCCGCCGGCGCGGCCCGATCGCGCCCGGCGACTGGCGCGACGTTGGCATCGCGGTGTTCGGCAGCGTGCTGGCGACGCTGGTCGCATGGCTGGCCGAACGCTGGGTGCAGCTCGACGACCTGTCGATGGTGTTCATCGTCGCGGTGTTGCTGGTCGCGGCGCGCACGCGCATGCGCACCACCATGCTCGCCGCGGTGCTGTGCTTTCTCGCCTACAACTTCTTCTTCATCGAGCCGCGCTTCACGCTGTACATCGGCGCGCGCCAGGGCGTGGTGACCGTGCTGCTGTTCCTGATCGCGGCGATCGTCGCCGGCCGCTTGGCGTCGCGGCTGCGTCAGCAGGTGGTCGCGTTGCGCGCGTCCAACGCGCATGCCACCGCGCTGCAGGGCCTCGGGCGGCAGCTCGCCAGCGCCGCCGACCTCGGCCAGGTGGTGCAGGCCGCGCGCGCGGCGTTTCGCAGCTCGCTCGGCGCGGCGATCTGGGTGCGCATCGATGGCCAGGACGCTATCGCCGACGGCGTCGCTGCACCCGGAGACAAGGACCGCGCGGCGGTCGACTGGGCCGAGCGCCGGCGGCAGCCGGCTGGGCGCTTCACCGACACGCTGTCGGGTTCGGACTGGTGGTGCCTGCCGATGCCCGGCGAGCACGACGTGTCCGGGGTGATCGCGGTGCGCTTCGGCGCGCAGGCCGAGGCGATCGGCACCGAACAGCGGCGGCTCGCCGAGGCGATGGTCGACGACGTCGCGCAGGCGATCCTGCGCACACGGCTGGTCGAGGATCTCGAATCCGCGCGCGTCGGCGGCGAGACCGAACGCCTGCGCTCGGCATTGCTGTCGTCGGTGTCGCACGATCTGCGCTCGCCATTGGCGTCGATCATCGGCGCGGCCAGCAGCCTCGACAGCTACGGCGACACGATGGGCGTCGATGATCGCCACGGCCTGCTCGACACCATCCGCCTCGAAGGCGAACGCCTCGACCGCTACATCCAGAACCTGCTCGACATGACCCGGCTCGGCCACGGCGGCCTGTCGCTCAACCGCGATTGGATCGGCGTCGACGAGCTGATCGGCTCGGCGGTTACCCGGTTGCAGCGCTACCAGCCCGGCGCGACCTTCGAGGTCGCGATCGCCGACGGCGTCAAGCCGATCTGGGTGCATCCGGCGCTGGTCGAGCAGGCGCTGTTCAATGTGATCGAAAACGCCGCGAAGTTCTCACCGCCCGGTGCGGCGGTCGGCATCGACGCGCGCACGGTCGACAGCGGATCGGGCCCGGGGCAGGCGCTGCGCATCGACGTGCGCGATCGCGGCCCGGGCATCCCCGAGGACGAGCGCAAGCGTATCTTCGACATGTTCTACAGCGTCAATAGAGGCGATAGAGGCGTCGGCGACCGCGGCCGCGAAGGCACCGGCCTGGGTCTGACGATCTGCCGCGGCATGATCGGCGCGCATGGCGGCGAAGTGGAAGCCTTCCCCGGTGCCGACGGGCGCGGCACGACGATCCGCATGACCCTGCCGCTGATCGAACCGCCGACCGCCGCGCCGTCGCACAATGCCCCGCCGCACGATGACTGATCCCGCCGATCGCAGCGTCTCCGTGCTGCCTGCCCGGGCGCTGGCCGCTCGTATCCTGGTGATCGACGACGAGCCGCAGATCCGCAAGTTTCTCGACATCAGCCTGCGCTCGCAGGGTTACCGGGTCGAAGTCGCCGGCACCGGCGAGCGCGGCCTCGCCGCACTGGCCGCCCACGGCACCGAACTGGTGATCCTCGACATCGGCCTGCCCGATCGCGACGGCCACGCGGTGTTGCAAGAACTGCGGCAGTGGTCGCAGGTGCCGGTGATCATGCTGACCGTGCGTGCGGATGAAAACGAGAAGGTCGCCGCGCTCGACGCCGGGGCCAACGACTACGTGACCAAGCCGTTCGGCATCCAGGAGTTGATGGCGCGCGTGCGCAGCCTGTTGCGCGCGCATGCGGCGTCGCCGGAGTCGTTGCCGGTGTTCGACGACGGCCGACTGCACGTCGATCTCGCGCGTCGCGAGGTGCGCATCGACGGCGAGCCGGTGGTGCTCGCGCGCAAGGAGTTCGCGCTGCTGTCGGCGTTGCTGCACAACGCCGGCCGCGTCATCACCCAGCCGCAGCTGCTGCGCGAGCTGTGGGGGCCGACCCACCAGCACGACACCCACTACCTGCGCATCCTGGTCGGCAAGCTGCGCCAAAAACTCCGCGACGACGCGTCCGCGCCGCGCTACATCGCCACCGAGCCCGGCGTCGGCCTGCGCTTCATCGGCGAGATGCGCGATGGCGACGTGGCAGAAAGCCCAGGCTAGCCCTTGGTAGGAGCGCTCAATGGGCGCGATGGGCATTACCGGTATAACCCATCGCGCCCGTGGACGCTCCTACAGAATCGGCTGGTCCAGCATCAGCTGGCGCACGAAGCGCACCGGCGGTGCGCCGTAGGACAGCACCTGGTCGTGGTAGGCCTTGAGGGCGAACTTGTCGCCGAGTTTGGCCTCGACCGCCTTGCGGGTGTCGAAATGCTCCTGCCCGCCGACGAAGTACGTCGGCAGCTGCGCCGAGGAGAGTTGCACGCGCACCCACTTGCCGGCGGCCTCGCGCTCTTGCTGGAAGGCCTGCTGTGTCATCAGCGCCATCGCCTGCTCGCGCGACCAGTTGTCGACGTGCACGCCCTGGTCGAGGATCGCGTTGGCGATGGAGCGCAGGTAGAACTTCATCTGCACCAGGTGCAACAGCGGATCGTTGTCGAGATAGCCGACGTCGGTCATCATCTTTTCGGAGTACACCGCCCAGCCTTCGGCAAACAGGCCCGAGCGCAATACCGCGCGCAGCGTCGACGGGAAATCCGCCGAGTGCACGCCTTCGAGGTAATGCCCCGGCATCGCCTCGTGGATCGACAGCAGGTGGATCATGCGGTTGTTGTATTCGCGCAGGAACGAGTCGGTCTGCGCGTCGGTCCAGTCGTCGGGAATCGGCGAGATCGCGTAGTAGGTGTCGAGCCCTTTGTCGAGCGGGCCGGGCGAATCGCAGTACGCGACCGCCACGCCGCGCTGGAACTCCGGCATCAGGATCACCTTGACCGGCGAGTCCGGCACGCTGACCAGATCCTTCGCGCGCACAAACGCGGTGGCCTCGGCGAGGGTTTGTTTGGCGAAGTCGACCACGCCATCGCGCTTGGGGCGTTCGGCGTAGGCGAGATTCAGCGCGGCCTCGATCGCTGCCTGCTGCTGCGCCGGCGACGGCGTCGCCGGCATCGTCGGCGCATTGGCTTTGTCCTTCAGCACGGTCTGCGCGACGGCGTACATCTCGGCGCGCACGCGGGTCATTTCGGCGGTCGCGCGGGTGGCGATTTCGCTGCGCGACAGCGCGGAATTGAGCGCGAAGGTCAGCTTCTGGTCGTACAGCGCGGCACCGATGCGGAAGTCGCCTTTCGCGCTCGGCACGAGGGTCTTGTCGAGCCAGGTCTGCTGATCGGCGACCGCCGTGCGCAGGCCGGCGACCGCGGCGTCGAGCTGAGCGCGATCGTCGCCGCTGAGTTGATCGGCATTTGGGGTGATGAACTGATCGACCAATTGCAGCACACCGGCATTCTGCTTGGCGACGGTCTCGGCGTGGATCTTGGGCACGCGCGCGAGGTCGAGATTGGCGCGCATCTGCGCGTACAGCGCCGGGATTTTCTGCATGCGCTGGGTCGCGGACTTCAGCCGCTGCGGCATCGGCGCGAACTCGCGCGCCATCAGGTTGTAGATCGCGGCGCCGGCGAGCCCGCTGTAGACCTGCGGGTCCCAGGCCCAGGACTGCAGCGTCTGCAGGGTCCAGACATCGCCCTGCAGCTGGTTGCGCAAAATCGACGCATCGACTTGGCTGTCGCGCGACAGCTGCGCGGTGTCGATCGTTGCCAGTTCGGCCAGCATCGTGTTGCTGAAGTCGACGATCTTCTGCCGACCGTCGGTGCCGAGGTCGTCGATCTCGTTGTCGAAGCGATGATCGCCAACCTGGGTGGCATTGACCGGATTGAGCCGCATCGCGCCGTCGAGCCAGCGCTTCGACAGGTCGGCGAAGGCGGCGTCGGCTTTCGAGGGCGCCGCCGCGGTGGCAGGCGCGGCATCCGCGCCGGCAGCCGGTGTGGTGGGTGCCGGTGCCGGCTGGCAAGCGGCGAGGGCGATGGTCAGGGCGGCGAGTGGCAACAGTTTGAGCGGCATGAGCGTGCTCCGGAGTGGGATCAGAGGGCGGTGGAGGTGGCGGGTGACAGAGGCATAGGTTGGCCCGCAGCTACGGTCGGCGCGGCGGCGATGGACGCACGCACGGGTCGTATTGCGATCGCATCGCGAGCGAGCGCGGCGTATCCGTATATGCGGGCGATTCGCGCCCATGCGATCAGCACGACGCTGACCTGCGTGAGCAGCAGGCCGAACGCGAAGCCGCCGCCGCTGGCCGTGCCGGTGCGCAGCCGCAGCCATGCGACCAACAGCGCAAGTCCATAGCAGATGACCGCGCTGCCGAGGTACACGAGCAGCGCTGCCAGCGGACGGCGCAGAACCAGGGTCACTCCCTTGCCCCAGGCGCGCAGCACCGATGTGGCCGCGACGTCGGCGGCAAACCAGCCGCGACCGGCCTCGAGGGTTATGTGCGCAAATACCGCGAGCACGATCAGCACGGCGAGCGCGATGTCGGTAGCGCGCGCGGCGTCGACAGCGAAGATCGCGCCGGCGGTGTGCTTGTCGAGCGCGCCGGACAGCGCGCCGCCGAGCGCGAGCGCGATGCCGAGCGGCACGACCGACCACAGCAGCATCCGCAGCATGCGGCCGTATTCGGCGAGGCCGCCGTGCGCCAGCTCGCCGATGCGCAGGCGACGGCCGGCGCGGATCGATGCGACCACCATGCCGGTCAGCCACGGCGACAGCAGCAGGGTCAGCGCGATCGCGGCCACGCTGCCCGACGCGAGCCCGACGTGGCCGTCGGCCATCGCAAACAGCCCGTCGATCGCCAGCGGCAAGTTGTGGCCGGCGGCGATCGCAGCCGTGTGCGGCGATTGCGCGAACGTGGCCTGCAGCGTCGTCCACACCGGCAGCGCGGCGATCGCGGCGGGCAATGCGAGCGCGATCAGCCAGCACAGCAACAGTCGCCACTGCAGCGCGGCGGCGAGCGCGGAAAACAGCGTGGCGACGCCGTCGATGCGACGGGCGTGTGTGGCGCGGGAGGCGTTCATGCGCTCACCAGCAGGGCAAGCAGGGACTGCATCAGCGCGACCATGTGGCCAGTCCAGCTGCGGCTCACGCTGGCGTCGGGCTCGCGCGTGCGGCCGTTGTCGAGCCGGTTGCGGTCGAGATAGATGCGGCCGTCGGGATCGAGCTCCGCGGCGGTGGCGCGCGTCGGCGTGGTCCACGCAAAACGCTGCCACGCGCGCGTGCCGTCGAAGCGCACGGTCTTGCTGCTGCCGTCGGCAAAGCGCACGCGCAACGTCTGCACCACGTCCGCGCCCTTGCGCCGGACCATCACGATGGTGCGGTACGGATACGGGCCGCTGCCGGGTTTGGCGTCGGGATGGCGCTTGTCCCAGGCCTTGCGCGCCTCATTGATCGTTTTGTCGACCTGCGCGCTGCTGCGCAGCGCGTGCTTGCCGCCGGCACTGTCGTAACCGGGCTGCGGCAGGATTTCCTCGCTGGCCAAGCGATCGATGCTGTCGTCGACCATGCGTGTCGCATACACCTGCTGCGCGAACGCGCGTTCGACCGCGATGCGGTCGCCGGTGCCTTCGATCAATGCCGCGCGCAGGTCGGCGATCGACGGATGGCGAAATTTCCAGCGCGCGTAGTACTGCTTGAACGCGCGCTCCATCGCCGGTGTGCCGACGTGCGCTTCGAGGTCGCGCATCATCGTCGCGGTGCGCGAATACACCGTGCCGAAGCTCTGGCTGGACATCCGGTCCCAGGCATTGGCGCCGAGCGGGTCGGCCGGGTTCTCCAGGGTCGCGCTGACTCGCTCCATGTCGAACACGCCGATCGTCGGCACGATGCCGAGGCGCTTCATCAGGGTGGATGCGAGATGGATCGGCTGGCCGCGATCGCGCAGCATGCGGTCGTCCCAGTATTCGTTGAGGCCCTCGTCGAGCATCGGCTCCTCGAACTCGTTGGAGGCGAGGATGCCGTAGAAATAGCCGTGGCCGAACTCGTGGATGGTCACCAAATCGAGCACGTACTGCGACATCGTGCCCGGCTGCAAGTCGTCGTCGCTCACCGCGGTGAAGAAGGTCGGGTACTCCATGCCGCCGGCCTCGCCCGCGTTGTGCGGCGGGATCACCACGGTCACAGTGCGGTACGGATACGGGCCCAGCGTGCGCGAGAAATAGCTCAGCGAATCCAGCGTCGCCTGCAGCACCGGTTGTGCATTGGAGGCGTATTCGGGCGGATACAGCACGCGCACCGTGACCGATGGACTGCCCGGGAACGTCCACCTCGCATCGAGCGGTTTGGCGGTGCGGTTGTCGGCGGTCCATGCGAAGTCGTGCACGTCGTGCTGCACAAAGCGATGGGTGACCTGGCCGTCGCGCTCGACCGCCGTGCCGCGGCCGTCGAGGGCGACCTGCTCGCCGGTGGCACCGACCGTATAGCCCTTGGGCACGGTGATGCGTACGTCATAGCTGCCGAAGTCGGCGTAGAACTCGCTGTGCAGATGGAACTCGTGGACGTTCCAGCGCGGCGCGGTGGCGCCGCGCTCGCCGGGCAGCTCGAGCACGCCGATTTTCGGAAACCACTGTGCAACCAAGTGAAACGTGCCGAAGTAGCCGGTGCGCGCCGACACCCGCGGCAGCTGGTTGAAGAAGCCGATGTCGAGCACGGTGCTCGCGCCCGGCGCGACCGGCTGCGGCAGATCAAGGCGCACCACGGTGCGGTCGGTGGCCGGACCATTGTCCGGATGCACGAAGCGCCACGGCACCGCGCGGCCGGCTTGCCGCACATGCGTGAGCCGGATGTAGCCCCAGTCGCCGTCCTTGACCTTGACGCCGCTGCGGAAACCGAAGCCGCGTTCGCGCTCCTCGGTATTGAAGGTGCTGCCCGGCCCCTCGAACGCGTTGAGGTACAGGTGCAGGTACACCGCGCACACCGGCTGCGCGCTGCGGTTGCGCCAGGTGAGGGTCTGCCTGCCGTCGACGGTGTGCTTGACCGGATCGAGTGTGGCGTCGATGCGATAGTCGACGACGCGATCGGACAGCGTCGGCTCGCTGCCGCTGCGCGGCCCGCCCCAGGCGTCGGC
>JBOHYD010000312.1:0-2487 GCA_050737635.1 Luteimonas sp.
GACCGATCCCGACTGGGAGCCGGTGATGAAGCGCGCCTCGGCGATCGTCACCAACCGCGGTGGCCGCACCTGCCACGCCGCGATCATCGCGCGCGAACTCGGCGTGCCGGCGGTGGTAGGCACCGGCAACGCACTCGACCTGATCGAGGACGGCAAGGAAATGACCGTCAGCTGTTCCGAGGGCGACACCGGCTACATCTACGCCGGCACCCTGCCCTTCGAGCGCATCACCACCGATTTGGCATCGATGCCCGAAGCGCCGCTGAAGATCATGATGAACGTCGCCAACCCCGAGCGCGCGTTCGATTTCGGCCAGCTGCCCAACGCCGGGATCGGTCTTGCGCGGCTGGAAATGATCATTGCCGCGCACATCGGCGTGCACCCCAAGGCGCTGCTCGAATACGGCAAGCAGGACCCCGCGACGAAGAAGAAGATCGACGAAAAATCCGCCGGCTATGCCGATCCGGTGAGCTTCTATGTCGATCGCCTCGCCGAGGGCATCGCGACATTGACCGCGTCGGTCGCGCCGCATCCGGTGATTGTCCGGCTATCGGACTTCAAGTCCAACGAATACGCCAACCTGATCGGCGGCAGCAATTACGAGCCGCACGAAGAGAACCCGATGATCGGCTTTCGCGGTGCCAGCCGCTACCTCGATCCGTCGTTTTCCGACGCCTTTGCGCTCGAATGCCGCGCCGTGCTCAAGGTGCGCAACGAGATGGGCCTCGACAACCTGTGGGTGATGATTCCGTTTGTGCGCACGCTCGACGAAGGCCGCAAGGTCGTCGAGGTGCTTGCCGCCAACGGCCTGAAGCAGGGCCAATATGCCGAAGGACAGCAGGGCCTGAAGATCATCATGATGTGCGAGGTGCCGTCCAATGCGCTGCTGGCCGACGAGTTCCTCGACATCTTCGACGGCTTCTCGATCGGCTCCAACGACCTCACCCAGCTCACCCTTGGCCTCGATCGCGATTCGAGCATCGTCGCGCACCTGTTCGACGAACGCGACGCGGCGGTCAAAAAGCTGCTGTCGATGGCGATCAAGGCCGCGCGCGCCAAAGGCAAATACGTCGGCATCTGCGGCCAGGGACCGAGCGATCATCCGGACCTCGCGGAGTGGCTGATGAACGAGGGCATCGAATCGGTGTCGCTGAATCCCGACACCGTCGTCGATACGTGGCTGCGGCTGGCGAAGGTCAAGGCCAGGGCTTGAGAATGCATCGGCAACCCGCGTTTGACGGATTGCTCATCTGTCTTGATCCAACGCACAACAGCGGCATGGGTTCCGGCGTTCGCTGGCATGACGAGCAAAATCAGCGGTTTTCTCGATAGACAAGGAGATTGGCGTGGAGGCTTGGCTGACGGAATTGCGCGGCATCGACTGGAGCGCGGTCATGGTCGCAATCGGCCTGCGCGCGGCGGCGGCGCTGCTGATCATTCTGATCGGCGTCCGCGTTGCACGCTGGGTCGCCAGACTCGCGGAGAAGGGGCTCGCGCGCGCCAACGTCGAACCGACCGCAGCGCTGTTCCTGCGCAAGGTCGCCTATGTGGTCGTGTTGATCGTGCTGCTGCTCGCGGCACTGCAGGTGATCGGCGTGCCGATGACCTCGATGATAGCGGTGCTCGGTGCCGCCGGCCTCGCGATCGGCCTGGCGTTGAAGGATTCGCTGTCCAACATCGCCTCCGGGGTGATGCTGGTGACGCTCAAGCCGTTCCGCGTCGGCGACATCGTCAACATCGCCAACGAGACCGGCAAGGTCGAAGCGGTCAGTATTTTCCAGACCCGCCTGCGCGGTGCCGATAACCAGGTGATCGTGCTGCCCAATAGCCTGATCACCACCGATTCGATCATCAACCTCACCCCCGACACCATGCGCCGCATCGAGCTGATCGTCGGCATCGGCTATAGCGACGACGTCGACCGCGCGCGCAGCGTCGCGGTCGAGGTGATGCGCGCAGACAAGCGCGTGCTCGACCGGCCTGCGCCCGACGTGCAGGTGTATGCGCTGGTGGACAACTGCGTCAGTCTCGGCATCCGCTGCCACGTCGCCAACGGCGACTGGTTCATCGCCAGGTGCGAGCTGACCGAGCGCATCAAGAAGGCCTTCGATGCCGCCGGCATCAGCATGCCGTTCCCGCAGCGCGACGTGCACATGTACCACCATGCCGTGGCCGCCGACGGCGCGATCACGTCGCTGGCATCGGCACCGAAGGCGATCGCACGCGCGGCGGCCGACGACAGCAACAAGACGCGTTGACGGTTGCACTACGCGTACCGCGGTCCTCGGCCCGCCGCTTTGCAAGCAACCGCTACCTCCGATCTTGAAGCCGGCTTAGAGCCTGTTCACGATCTTAAAAATCAGCCCGCGAAGAGCAGCATCCGTGCACAGCTATTTTTGCGTTCTTGAGGTCCTTTGCGGACAGATTGATCGCTCAAATCGAGATCGCGAACTGAACCGCCCCGGGATTTGAGGAGGCTTCAACTCT
>JBOHYD010000313.1:0-5073 GCA_050737635.1 Luteimonas sp.
GTGTTCGAGTACAACGAGGTTGACTACCATCGCAACCGGCTCCACTTGAGATTGGGCCACCTCAGCCGGAAGCGTTCGAGCTATCCCGTGCCGCTTAAACGGGTGTCCGTGATTCGGGGGCAAGACCAAGAAGCAGGCGGTGACGGCATGCGCGGAAGCACCATCAGGGATTACGTCGGCGCTGTCGCTGTCGCCGCCGCATACGCATCGACGCCAGCCGTCTCGGCCGTGGTAGTGGATGGGCTGCAAGTTTCGCCGGCAGCCGATGCCGCAGCGGTGGATCTTGTCGATGCGCGCACGCTGGTGCCAGCCCTGCGCACCGAGATCCGCTACGCCGGCCGCCACAATTTTGTCGGTGCGCCGATCGACGGTTATGTTTCGCCGAAATGCCTGCTGCTGCGGCCGGTGGCCGAGGCGCTGGCACGCGTCGCGCGCGATCTGCAGACGCGGCATCAACGGCTGCTCGTCTACGACTGCTATCGCCCGGTGCGTGCGGTCGCGCACTTCATGCGCTGGGCACGCGACACCGACGACCAGACGCACAAGACCGAGTTCTATCCGATGCTCGACAAGCGCGCGCTGGTGCCACAGTACATCGCCGAGCGCTCCGGGCACAGCCGCGGCGCGACGCTCGATCTGACCCTGCTGCAGTGCGACGCCGGCGATCGTCGCTGCGCGCCTCTCGATATGGGCACCGCGTTCGACTACTTCGGCGAGCCCGCGCACACCGACTCGCCGTCGGTCACTCACGCACAGCGTGCTAACCGTCACGCGCTGCGCGACGCGATGCGGCGTCAAGGGTTTCGCAACTATGCCGACGAGTGGTGGCATTACACGCTGCAGCCGGAGCCGACGCCGGACACGGCGTATGACGTGCCGATCCGCTGAGCACGAGCGACATCGATTCATCCTGGCGCAGGAGCATTGGACGAGGCGACAAAAAAGCCCCGACGCCTTGCGGTATCGGGGCCTTCTGTCTGGAGGGTGGTGGAGCGGAGGGGGATCGAACCCCTGACCTCCACGATGCGAACGTGGCGCTCTCCCAGCTGAGCTACCGCCCCACAGGCCGGCGAGTATACCGGCAGCGGCGATACGGGGCCAGCCGTTGATCAGCAGCTGGCCGGTGAGTTTTCTGTTAGCCCGCAACCGTTGCGGGCGTGAGCGATGCTCGCAGGTCAGCCCGGCGTTGCAGGCGGATTGATCTCATCGTCGCCGTCAGCTCTGCTGCAGTCCAGGCCGGCCGTCGGCAATGCTGACACTGGTCAGGGTCTCGACGGATGTCTCGCGCTGTTTGACCGACGCCACCGCGCGCACGTCGACGCGGGCGTCGCGGCCGAGGGTGAGCAGGCAGTAGCCGCGGCGGTCGCCGCGCGCGTAGCGGATCTGCGGATTGGCGGCGAGACGTGCGTCGTATTCGGCCTGCGCTGCGCCTTGGGAGGAGATCGAGGTGCCGCAGATTTCGCTGCCGAGGATCGGCGATCCGGCATCCCAGGGGGCGCGCTTGAGATCGGCGAGCACGGTCGCGTGGATGTCGCCGCCGACCACCAGCGGATTGGACACGCGCTGCTGCTCGATCGCGTCGTAGATCAGCTCGCGCGAACGCGGATAGCCGTCCCAGCCGTCGGTCCAGACCTTCTTGCCGGGGCCCGGATCGTCGTCCTTGGCGGTCATCAGCGTTTGCTGCGCGATCACATTCCAGCGCGCGCGCGTGCTGCTCAAGCCGTCGGTCAGCCAGCGCTCCTGCGCGACACCGAGCATCGTCGCGGCGCGATCGTCGAGTGCTGCGCAGCTGGCTGTGTCGACGGTTGTCGAGCCGCCGCCCTTGAACGCATCCGGACACGGTTGCGGCGTGCGGTACTGGCGGTCGTCGAGGATGAAGAACCGCGCCAACTCGCCATAGGCCACCTCGGTGTAGATGCGCATGCCGCCGTGCACGTCGGGGCGCATCGCATCGGGGATCGGCAGGTGCTCGTAATAGGCCTGATAGGCGGCGGCGCGACGCTGCAAAAAGCGTGGATCGAGGTGCTCGGACTGCTCGCCGGCGAGGTCGTTGTCGACCTCGTGATCGTCCCAGGTCAGCAGCCACGGCATCGCTGCGTGCGCGCGCTGCAGGTCGGCATCGCTCTTGTACTGGGCGTGGCGCACGCGGTATTCGTCGAGCGCGTAAGGTTCGCCGGTCGAATGACGCCGCACCGGGTCATCGCCCCACGAGCTTTCGTAGATGTAGTCGCCGAGAAACACCATCAGGTCCGGTGCGTCGTCGACGATGTGCCGGTAGGCATTGAAGTAGCCCTGCTCGTAGTGCTGGCAGGAGCCGATCGCAAACCGCAGCCGCTCGGGCGTGGTGCCGATCGCCGGTGCGGTGTGCGTGCGACCGACCGCGCTGACGGCGTCGCCGACGATGAAGCGGTAGAAGTAATTTCGCCCCGGCCGCAGTCCGCGCACGTCGACATGCACGCTGTGCGCCAGCTCGGACACCGCGCGCTTGCGGCCTTCAGCGACGATGCGGCCGAAGCCTTCGTCATCGGCGACTTGCCAGGTCACGGCCAACATCTCGTCGCGGCCGATGCCGCCGTCGGCCTGCAGTGGCTGCGGCGCGAGCCGTGTCCACAGGGTGATGCCGTCGGCGGCCGGATACCCCGACGCCACGCCGAGCGTGAACGGATCGTCGACAAATCGCGTGCGCGCCTGTTGCGCGCGGGCGAGCGGGGCCAGCAGCGACAGGCCGGCCAAAGACAGCGATGCGCGCAGCACGTCGCGGCGGCTGACGCGGCCGTCGCGCAGCAATTGGTTGGACAGTGCGATCGCGTTGTGGTGGTGGCGTTGCTTGGTCATGGCAGGGATGGCTTTGGCGTGGTCGGTGCGATTGTGCCGTGTTGCGCGCAGTTGTGACGCCGGGGCGATGGCGATGGCGATGGCGGCGCGGTGTGGGGTATCAAACACGCGCCTGCAGTTCCAGCCGAAAGTCCGGTGCGGTGCGACGATCGTGGGTCGTGGGTCGTGCCCTGCGTCAGCCGATCGCGGTTTCGCCGGCGCTGGCTGTGCCGGCAAGCAGCGGCGCGAGCGCGGGCTCGAGCTGCATGCGTCGCCACCCCGACAGCGCGCCCGGCCAGTCTTGGCCGTCCTGCAGTGTTTCCAGCCAGCGTCGCGATGCGAGCACGCCGTCGGGCAGGCCGAGTTCGACGCTGCGCGCGGCGGTGGCGTCCTGCAGCCGGCGCAGGTCCTTCTTGTCACGTTCGTCGACGCGTGGCTCGGGCGCGTCGGCTTCATCGTGCAGCGGCGTTTGCAATGCCTGCCAGAGCGTGTCGCCGAGCTTGCGCGGTGCCTTGGGATGGGCGTCGAGCTGGCGCTGCAGCGCGTCGCGATCGGGCAGCGGGTCGCGGGCGAGCTGTGCGGCGAGTTCGTTGTCGAGGATCCAGTTGCGCGGACGGTCGGCATCGCGCGCGTAGACGTCGCGCCAGCGCAACAGCCGCAGCAGCCGGTGCTGGCCGTCGCGATCGAAAAACTGCGCGGTGCGCAGCGACAGGTGCGGCCAGCGATCGAGCTCGTCGTGTTCGGCATTGGCGACCATGCGCGCGCAGTCCTCGGCCAGCCACGCGCCGCGATCGAGTGATCGCAGGCGATCGGCGAGCGCGTCGTGCAGCGCAAACAGATGGCGCACGTCGTCGGCGGCGTAGTCGAACTGCGCGGCCGACAGCGGCCGGCGCAGCCAGTCCGATCGCGTTTCGCCTTTTGCCAGCGCCACGCCGAGCTGCTCCTGCACCAGTCGTTGATAGCCGATGCCGGCGGCGACGCCGGCAATCGCGGCACCGATCTGGGTATCGAACAGCGGTTGCAGCACCACGCCGCAGCTGTGCTTGAGCGCGACCAGATCCTCGCTGGCGCTATGCATGATCTTCAGCACGCGCGGATCGGTCAGCACCGGCGTCAGCGCGGCGGTGATGCCTGGGGCCAGCGGATCGACCAGCAAGATCCGGTCGTCGCAGACCGATCCGTCCGAGCTCACAGCGTCTTGGCCATCCGTGGCGGACGCATCAAGCGCGATCTGCACCAGCGCCAGCTGCGGCCAGTAGGTGCGTTCGCGGATGAATTCGGTATCCAGCCCGATCCGCGGCGGCGGATCGGCAAGGCGCGCGGCGAGCACTTCGGGGTCGGTGATCCAAATCGGCACGGGTCGCCTGATGATGAATGACGGTGCCGCAGCCTACGGGGCCGCCGTCGATCAGGCAAACGCGTCGGCGCCTCTGCGCGAGCAACCGCATCGACCGCGCGGCCACCGCCTGCGCGCGGACGATGCCGTAATCTGGCATGCATGCCGAACCCCCAGCGCCTCCCGCGCGGACTCTGCCTCACTGCCGCCGTGGCCGCGCTGCTGTCCGCGACGCTGCTGCCATCGGCATGTTCGCGCGACCCGCAGCCCAACGCCGACACCTCCGCGATCGCCACAGAGGTGCGCGAGGGCATCGTCACCGTCAGCGGCGACGACCGCATTTCCGACACGCTGACCTGGCGCGTGCCGGCCGTGGTCATTGCCGAGGATGGCGTCGCCAGCGCCCGCAAACGTGCCGCCGCGGCGCTGGCCGCGGACGATCTCTACGCCAGTGCCGACACTGCCGTACCGCTGTACCTCGCGCTGTCGGCGCGGCTGCCCGCCGACGCCGCCGTCACCGCCGGCTTGCGCGGCGCGTTGGCACGGGTGATCGTGCAGGGCGACGCGGCGCTGAAGCTGTCCGACGACGACATCGGCGCGCTGCGCGACGCCCGCCAGCTCGCCGCGGTCGCGCGCGCGGTCGACGAAAACGCCGCGACCGTGCAGGCCTATCTGCAGCGCGTCGACCGCGCCGATCAGCTCTGGGAGCTCAACCGCCAGGGCGACCTCGCGTTGTTGTCGGGCGATCTCGGCGAGCAGCGCGGCGGCGCGCTCGCGCACTTCCGCGCAGCACTCGCATTGCGCCCCAAGCAGCCGCGCGCGCTGCAGGGCGTGGCCGCGGTCGAGAGCGCGATGATCCGCCGCGCCGAGGACGTCAGTGCACGCAGCGATTTCGTCGCCGCCAAACGCTGGCTGGCCTTCGC
>JBOHYD010000314.1:0-5808 GCA_050737635.1 Luteimonas sp.
CGCCCGTCCGGTCCATGCCCGGACGGTCTGCCGACGAATCAAGCGCCCACGCGCTGGCTTCGTCGACGCGACCCTCCTTGGCCGCACGAGCAGGGTGTTTCAATACCCTGCTAACCGGCAAGCACCCTCAGGATCTCGATCGCGGTCTTGCGGCGCGTGCTCGACAAGTGCCGCAGGTGCGCGAGCGCCTGGCTTTCGACTTCGTCGCGTGCGTAGTCGTCGACGGTCACCGCCGGCACGCTGTCGCCGCCATCGCTGCGGCTGGGGCCGCGGCCGGTGGCTAGCCATTCGAAATTGCTATTGGTCTCGATCGCGATCTGGATCAGATGCGCGACGCTCGGCTTGGTGCCAGCCGGATGCTCCCACTGGGTGACCGCGCTGCGCTTGACGCCGATCCGGCGCGCGAGCTCCGCCTGCGAGAGATTGACGACGACCCTGGCCTTCCTGACCCGTACCGGCAGCGTGCTCATGGGACTCTCACTTTTCGGATCGATGTCTGTTGCGGCTTAGCGGCAAGCGACTCTTGCGCAAAGATGTCTCGTTTTGCTTTCAGTAACGGCAGCGCCCAGGCGGGCCCTGCGCGCGACGTCTGCGGCAAGCGCGACTGCCGCCAACGCCGGCGACACCGCGCTTTCAACGGCTACCGGCAATGTGCGATACCTCGTGGTGATCGGAATGTCGACGCCGCCACTGCAGCGCACCACCGCCTTGCAATCAGGCCTTCAAGTCAACGCGGCCCGCCGGTATTCAGGCCATCGCGATGCCGGTCTGCTGCATGATTGAAGTCGCAAAATATGAATGCGAGCACATGAAAAGGAGTGCGTGTGTCACATTTCCGCGTCGAGATGTTTGGCGGCTTGAGCGTGCACACGCACGGCCACGCGCTGCCGCTGGCCGGCTCGTGCCGACCGATCCTCGGCTATCTGTTGACCCGTCGACAGCGCACGGTATCGCGCGCGGAGCTGGCGGAGACCCTGTGGTCGGACCGCGAGGGCGAACACGCGCGGCACTGCCTGTCGACCGCGCTGTGGCGCTTGAAGAAGTCCACCGACATCGGTGCGTCGCTGCTGGCCTTCCACGGCGCCGACGATGTGGCCTTCAACTGGGCCGCGCCGGCATGGGTGGACGCGGTGGCGATGGAGTGGCGGCTGACGCCCTTGCTCAAGCGCAGGGCCGACGCGCTGACCCAAGACGACCTGCGTCGGCTGGAGCACGGCGTGCGCCTGTACCGCGGCGATTACCTGAGCGGCATGGACCAGGAGTGGGCCTGCCTCGAACGCCAACGCCTGCGCGACCTGTATTGCGATGGCCTGTACCGGCTGGTGATGGCACATGCCGCGGCACGGGACTGGCATCAGGCGCTGACCTGGGGCCGCCGCCTGAGCCGCGAGGAGCCGCTGCGCGAGGATGTGCATCGATTGCTGATCCAAGCCTGTGTGCAGACCGGCAACCGCGCCTGCGCGCTCGCCCAGTACCGCGAGTGCGCGCGCATGCTGGCTGCCGATCTGGGCGTCGAGCCGATGCCCGAAACCCAGGCGCTGTATCGACAACTGAGCGGCACCGCGGCGCGCATCGATTTAGCGCCGATCGAGGCGGCAGCGTCGACAGCATTTGACAGTGCCTGCCAGCGCCTGGGTCGCGTGCAGCAATTACTGATGGTCTGCGAACGACAGCTCGCGCAGACGGCCGCATCGCTGGCGAGCCTGCGGCCGCCGTCGGGCTAACGCCGGAGAGTTCCGCGCAGCGACGCGACACGCGTTTCCGCCAAGCGCGCCAAGGACAAAACGCATCATCCAAGAGGCCGGCGTTTTCGCTTCGCGGGCTTGGCGTGCCTGGCGGACGTCTTCACATCTCCCGCCAACAGGCCCCGGCCTGTGCGATCGCCTGCGCGTGATACCACGGATCATCGATCGCCGACCTCGCATGCGCGCACCTGACCGTTCGTCGGCAAATCCTCTCGTCGCACCCACCGCCGCGCGCGGTGATTGCGCGGTGACAGCGCGGTGAGCTTGTAGTGATTGCGGCGCGCGACGCTGGCCGCCATTCCCGATCGCCTTGAAGTCCATCGCGATGACCCGGAACCGCCATGACCCGCCACGCGCCTCCGACCGCAGACCCGATAGCGACGACCGCGCGGCCGATGCGGTCGCGCACAGCTTTCTGTTGCGGCTATGGCAAGAGACGCGCGCCGACGCCGCCGAGCAGGCGATCTGGCGCGGCACGGTCAGCGATCTGCGCGGCCGCCAGTTGGGCTCGTTCAGCAGCGCCGCCGAACTGGTGCGGATTCTCGGCCCGCGCGGCGGGATCGACGTGATGTTGCGGGTGTCATGCACGGAAACCGGACCCGAACCCGCCGCCGATGCCTGTTCTCCGCCCGGCAGTTGACGGCACGCAGCGACAAGGAGTTTTGCCATGTGCTCGACCGCTTACCCCACCCTACGCGCCAGTCTGTCCGCCGACTATGCCGAGCTCAATGACGAGCAGCTCGATCTTCTGGTAGCCGAGATCTACGGTACCGGCATCAGCGCCGAGGACATCGAATCGTTTTGGAGTGACGTCGGACGCGGCTTCCAGACCGTCGGCCGGGTCGCCGGCCGTGCGCTGCCCAGCATCGCGCAGGGCGCGATGGCCGGGTCGGCGCTGGGGCCGTGGGGTGTACTGGCCGGCGCGGTGGCCGGGGGGGCCGGCAGCGTGCTGTCGCAGACCAACAACCCAACCCTGCGCGGCATCGGTGGCGCGATCGGCGGCGTCACCCGCTTGGCCGGCAGCGTCACCGGCGGCGGCGCCGTGGGCAATCTCGCCGGTGGCGCGCTCGGCAGTCTCGCCAGTGGCGCACTCGGTGGCCGTGGCGGCCGTGGTGGCCGGCGCAGACGCGGCGGCGGAGGCGGTGCGCTCGGCAATATCGCCAGCGGCGCGCTCGGTGCGCTGGGGCAACGCGGCGGCGCGGCCGGGGCGATCGCGCAGATCGCCGGCGCAGTCGCACCGCAATTGGCCGGCGCGCTCGCTGCTGGCGGCGGTGCCGGCGGCAGCGCCAATGCGCTGATCGGCCTGCTGTCGCGACCGGAGACGCTACGCGCGCTGTCGGCCGCAGCGATGGGGCCGTACGGCCGCAGCCAGGTGCCGGTCGGCCAGCAGCCGGTGTCGGTGCAGTCGATCCTCGGCGCGCTCGGCACCCTCGCCGGCCGCGCGTCGAGCGAAGCCGAGTCGATCTCCGACCGCCATCCGGCCTACTACTACGCTGCCGACGGCGAACTTGCATTCGACCCGGCCGACAGCGAGCAGCGCGCGCTGGCCCTGCTCGAACTCTACGAGAACACGCCGTCGCCGCACTGGGCCGAGGCCTGGCAGGCCGGGGCGTCGGCATCCGGCGAAAACGACGAATCGGATGAGTACGACGAATACGACGAAGCCGAATACGGCGACGAGGACGCGATCTACGACGAATGGCTGCTCGCCAACGAGGCCGAGCTATCCGAATACGACGAGTACGAGGAGTCCGCCCATGCTTGACGCCCCCACCACCGGCACGCCAGCCGCCAGCGGCGAACTGCTCGCCGCCGCGCCGCCGGACATGGACAGCCTGCTCGGCGATTTCGCGCGCCAGAACCCGAGCCTGGCGTGGCTGTCGCAGATGATCGCCGCGCAGCGCCAGGCCGCCGCCAGTGCACCCGATGTCGGCCGTCTGCCCGATCCGCAGCTCGTCGAGATCGACGCGCTCAACGACGCGCTCGCGCAAACCCAGGCCCGTCATGCCCGCCTGCAGCGCCTCGCGCGACGGATGGCCGACGATCTCGACACCGCGCAGGGCCGGCTCGCCGATCTCGCCGCTGCGTTCGGCGCCTGTGGCCTGTGCTGGGGCCAGGACGCGCACTGCCCGAGCTGCCGCGGACGCGGCAAACCCGGCCGTTTTGCGCCGGACCCGGAACTGCGGCTGCGTTTTTTCAGCGAGCCCCTGCCCGTCGCGTCGCGGACTTCGACGCCCCTTGACCCACGCTAGAGGAGATTTGTCATGGTCAGCACCTACTTCCCGTACGAGTTGGACGAACTGCTGGAGAACGACGAGGCCTACGAGTCCGACGAAAGCGGCGAATACGACGAAGCGCGCCGCCGCATCCGCCGGCCGCCGGTGCGCATCGCCAAACGCGGCGGCGCGGTGCCGCAGCGCCCGGCTGCCGGCTTCGCCACCAAGGCCGAACTCAGCGCAACCGCCAATCGTCTCGACGCGCGGATTGCCACCAACTCCACCGCGATCAAGACCGTCGAAGGCCGCGTCAACACCATTTTCAGCGACCACGCCAAGCTGCGCACCGAGGTCGGCAAGCTGCAGGGCGGCATCAGCGATGTGCGCAATATGTCGATGCTGATGCCGCTGCTGAGCGCGCAGAAGACGGTCACCACCACCTCCGACAACGCTGGCATCCCGGCCGGCAGCAAGGTGCTCGTCGACTCCGGCGACAGCTTCTCGAAGATGCTGCCGCTGCTGATGTTCAGCGGCGCATTCGGCGGCTCTTCGGGCGGCCAGTCGGGCGGCTCCGGCGGCATGTTCGGCGGCGGCGACGGCGGCGGAATCATGATGGTCGCGCTGATGATGGCGATGCAGAAGTAATCACCGCACTACCCCAGTTGGAGATCATCATGGCCTTCTCACCTGTCAGTTTTTTCCTGGGGCAAGCCATCGCCAGGAATGCCGGCGCCAACGACAACCAGGCGCAGAACACTTGCGGCGTGGCGTTGGCGGCGATCGGCAGCACGCCGGTCGGTGTGCTGTTGACCCGGCAGCTGGCGCTGCAGCGCGTCGATCCGCCGCCGCTCAGCGCGCCGCCGCCGTCCTCCGTCAACGCTCCGCCGGTGGCCAGCTTCGGCTACGCGGTCAGTGGCCTGAGCGTGTCGTTCAGCGACACTTCGACCGATCGCGACGGCAAGATCGTGGCATGGCACTGGGAGTTCGGCGACGGTGCCGTCTCCACCGAGGCCAACCCCAAGAAGACCTATGCCAAGCCCGGCAGCTACGCGGTCCGGCTGATCGTCTTCGACGACAAGGGTGCCTCGCACAGCACCAGCGAGCAGCTAGCGGTGAGCAACGACGGCAAGGTCTGAGCGCGGTGCGTTTAGGGCACTGATTTCGACCTGCATCGCACCCGCGCCGCTGCACGCCGGACGCCCCCCGGGTTTGCCGCAGAGGAATGGGACAATGGACCCGGCACTGGAAGAATTGCTTGCCTCCGGCGAGTCCACCGACGAGGTTGCGATCGTCGTGCGCCTGCACGATGCGACGCGGCTGCCAAAAGGGCTGCATGTCGTCGCGCGACTCGGACCGATCGTCACCGCGCGCATCGCGCGTGCCGGTATCCGCCAACTGCATGCCGATGCCGCAGTCGCCAGCGTCAAGGCGCCGCGCTGGCTGGTGTCCGAATACGGGCCGCTGATCGATCGTGAGGACGCCGAAAACGTCGGCATCGCCGACAGCGACCAGCGCCGTCCCGATGGCCTGGCGCAGACCGGGCGCGGCACGGTGGTCGCGCTGATCGACTGGGGCTGCGATTTTGCGCATCCGGATGTCATCGACGCGCGCGGCCGTTCGCGGCTGCTGGCGCTGTGGGACCAGCGCAGCACCGCAATCGACGGCAACCCCTATGGCTACGGCCGCGTGTCGCGCCGCGACGCGCTCACCGCGGCGATCCATGCCGACGATCCCTATGCCGCCGCCGGCTATCATCCGGCGCGTTCGGACACCGGCATCGGCGCGCACGGCACCCATGTGATGAGCATCGCCGCGGGCAACGGTCGTGGCGGCGGGCCGCTCGGCAT
>JBOHYD010000315.1:0-4312 GCA_050737635.1 Luteimonas sp.
CCCATGTTGGAGTCCGTGGGACCGTGCGAGCAGGCGGCACGGCGACGCGTCGAGTTGGGTCCCGGCTTGCGCCGGGATGACGGGTGGTTCGGACCTTCTCTGAGATCCGTCATCCCGGCGAACGCCGGGACCCAGCCATCAGCCGCGTGTCAGCATCGCTCCCAGCATTCGTCGGGATAACGGCTTTCTTGCGGTAGCAGCGTGCCTCAACCCATCTGCGACAATCCGCAGCCCAGTCCGCAGCCCCGACCGCTCTTGGCCCGCATCGACCAGACCCCGTTTGAAATCGCGATCACCGACCTGAGCCACGACGGCCGCGGCGTCGCGCGCCGTGCCGACGGCAAGGCGCTGTTTGTCGCCGGTGCGCTGCTCGGCGAACGGGTGATGGCAAAACAGACCGCGCGCTCGCGGCATTTCGACGAGGCCGAAACCGTCGAGGTCCTGCAGGCCTCGCCGGATCGCGTGACACCGCGCTGCCCGCATTTCGGCACTTGTGCCGGCTGCGCACTGCAGCATCTCGACGCGTCGAAGCAGATCGTCGCCAAGCAGCGCGTGCTCACCGACAACCTGCAGCGCATCGGCCACCTCGCGCCGCAGCATGTTCTGGAACCGCTGACCGACGCATCCTGGGGCTATCGCCGCAAGGGCCGGTTTTCAGTGCGCCGCGTCGACAAGAAGGGCAAGACCCTGGTCGGATTTCGCGAGCGCGATCCGCGCTTTGTCGCCGACTTGTCGATTTGCCACACGGCAATCCCGCAGGTCGGCACGCGCGTCGAAGCGCTCGCGGCATTGGTCGATGCGCTCGACGGCCGCCACGACATTCCGCAGATCGAATTTATCGCTGGCGATCCTGCGCCCGGATACAGCGGCGTCGCGCTGGTGTTCCGCCATCTGCAGCCGCTCAGCGATGGCGACCGCGACGCGCTGGTCGCCTTCGGCCAGGCGCAGGGCTTCGCGATCTTCTTGCAGCCTGGCGGTACCGAGTCGGTGCATGCGCTGTGGCCGTTCGATCCGTCGCTGGCGTTTCGTCTTGCGGCGTGGGACGTCGAGCTGAAATTCCGGCCGCTGGATTTCATCCAGGTCAACGCCGGCCTCAACCACCGCATGATCGCGCGCACGTTGGAATTGCTCGACGTCACAGCGGATGAGCGCGTGCTCGACCTGTTCTGCGGGCTCGGCAATTTCACCCTGCCGCTGGCGCGCGTTGCGCGCGAGGTGGTCGGCGTCGAAGGCGATGCCGGCCTGATCGCGCGAGCGCGCGACAACGCCATGCACAACGGACTGGCCAATGCGCAGTTCCATGCCGCCGATCTCGCGCAGGACCTCGCCGGCCACGCGTGGATGCGCGCGGGCTTCGACAAGCTGCTGCTCGACCCGCCGCGTTCCGGCGCCGATGCCGTGCTCAAGCAGTTGCCGCTGAAAGGGCTCAAGCGCATCGTCTACGTCAGCTGCCACCCGGCCTCGCTGGCCCGCGATGCCGGCTATCTGGTCAACACGCGCGGCTGGACACTGCGCGCGGCGGGGGTGATGGACATGTTTCCGCATACCGCGCATGTCGAAAGCATTGCGCTGTTCGAAAGGCCGGGAATGCGGAACCGGGAATAGGGAATCGCAACAGCGAGAGTCTGTGCGTTGGCTTATGCTTTTGCCATTCTCGTTTCCCGATTTCCGATTTCCGATTTCCGACTCCGATGCCGATAGAAATCGAACGCAAATTTCTCGTTACCGGCGACGGCTGGCGCGCATCCGCGCACAAGGTGGTGGCGATGGCGCAGGGCTATATCAACGATCAGGCCGCGATGGACAGCGGCAGCCAATGCGCATCGGTGCGTGTGCGCATCGCTGGCGACGATGCTTTCCTCAATCTCAAGTCGCGCGCGGCTGGGCACACGCGGCAGGAGTTCGATTATCCGATCCCGCTCGAGGATGCGCGCGCGCTGCTCGCGCTGTGCGTCGGCAGCATCATCGACAAACGTCGCCATCACGTGTACCACGCCGGCCAGCTGTGGGAGGTCGACGAGTTTTTTGGCGACAACGCCGGGCTGGTGGTCGCGGAAATCGAGCTCGGTAGCGCCGATGCGACGTTTGTGCGGCCCGATTGGGTCGGCGCGCAGGTTACCGACAGCCTGCGCTATTACAATCTGGCGCTGGCCACGCGTGCGTATTCGCAGTGGAGTGATAGCGAGCGCGCCGCCACCGATGTCTGAAGGAGAATCCGCATGCTCGTGATCGGCGTCGCCGGCACCGAACTCACTGCCCAGGAGCGCGATTGGCTGCAGCACGATGCCTGCGCCGGGGTGATCCTGTTCACCCGCAACTTCGCATCGAGGGCGCAGATTGCCGATCTGTCTGCGGCGATCCGCGATGCCGCACCGCGCCCGCAGCTGATCTGCGTCGACCAGGAGGGTGGGCGAGTGCAGCGCTTTCGCGAGGACTACAGTGCGCTGCCGGCACTGCAGGATTTCGGCCGCCAATACGCCGCCGATCCGGTCGTCGCGCTCGATCAGGCGCGGCAGCACGCGCAGCTGATGGCCAGCGAGGTGCGCGCCAGCGGCGTCGATCTCAGCTTCGCGCCGGTGGTCGATCTGGGTCGCGGCAACCTCGCGATCGGCGACCGCGCGTTTTCCGACGATCCGCAGGTGGTCGCCGAATTCACCCGCGCCTACATCCGAGGCATGCACGCTGCGCGGATGGCCGCCACGCTCAAACACTTTCCCGGGCACGGCAGCGTCGGCGCCGACACTCATTTCGACGGCGCGATCGATGATCGCTCGCTCGACGACATCCGCGCCAACGATCTGCTGCCGTTCGTCGCCGGTATCGATGCCGGTGCCGACGCGGTGATGCTCGCGCACGTGGTCTATCCGCAGGTCGCGCCCGAACCGGCCGGCTATTCGCGGATGTGGATCGAGGACATCCTGCGCGGCGACCGCGCGTCCGGAGGACTGGGCTTCCGCGGCGTGGTGTTTTCCGACGATATCGGCATGGCCGCGGCATGCTCCGTCGGCGGCGTCAAGTCACGCATCCACGCGCACCTCGATGCCGGCTGCGACGCGGTGCTGGTCTGTCATCCGGAACTGGTCGAGGATGCGCTCGCGGCCATCGCCGGCCGCACGCTCAACACCATGGCGCTGACCGGCCTGATCGGACGCGGCTATCGCGGATGGGAAGGTTTGCTCGCCGACACGCCCGACGCGCTGGCAACATCACGCCTGAGCGGCACTTCGGAACGCAGCATATGACCACCACGCCACGACTTACCGATGTGCTCGGCAGCGCTGAGCTCATCCACGACCGCGCCGCGCTCGATGCGACCATCGCGACGATGGCCGACGCGATCGGCGTCGACTACGACTACGCCCGCGACGCGACGCCGCCGCTGTTTGTCACGATCATGCACGGCGGCATGCCGTTCGCCACAGCGCTCGCATTCGCGCTCGGCGAGCGCGGCGTCGACCTCGAATTCGATTATCTGCACGCCACCCGTTACCGCGGCAATACGTCGGGATCGCGGCTGGCCTGGCTGCACCGCCCGGCCACGCCGATGCGCGGCCGCCGCGTGCTGCTGGTCGACGACATTCTCGACGAGGGCCACACCCTGCAGGCCGTCACCCGCTGGTGCGAAGACCAGGACGCCGCCGACGTCCGCGTCGCGGTGCTGGCGGTGAAAATCCACGACCGCCGGGTCGACGGCGTGACCGCCAACTATATGGGTGTCGAGGTGCCGGACCGTTATGTGTTTGGCTACGGCATGGACTTCCATGAGCAAGGCCGCAACCTGCCGGGGATCTACGCGCTCTTGCAGAACGCGAAGGCGCGGTAGCGCCCGTCCAGCGATCGCTTGAGGTTGCCCAGCACGACGTTCACCCAGCGGCTGCTGGGCTGTTCGGTCGTCTCCAGGCCGCTGGCCTTGATCACGGTCCGCCTGCCGTACCCAGCGCCGCAGCGGCTCGGCCGTACACCCCATCTCGCCGCAATCGAGGCGATCGCCTTCCACTGCGAGGCATGCTCGCCCTGGGACTCCAGGGTTCACCCCCGGGTTCTACCCCGAAATCGCGGACGGTTGTGAAAGGGTGGAAAACTACAAATCTTGCCTAGCGACTCTTCGCCGCATTCTTGGGTTATGGCGCCGCTCAATGTATTCAAACATATCAGTCTGAACCGCCCCGGGATTTGAGGAGGCTTCAACTCTTGCGAAGATGAAGCCATGAACAAGTCGAACAAGTTTTCCCCAGAAGTACGTGAACGTGCGGTGCGGATGGTGCAGGAGCATCGAGGTGAGTACCCCTCTTTGTGGGCTGCGGTGGAGTCG
>JBOHYD010000316.1:0-6527 GCA_050737635.1 Luteimonas sp.
TCGGCGAAGTAACCCCCAAGGTCGCTTCCACGCGATTGCAGATGCGGCGCACCATAAAAATGGCCCCGGCAATACCGGGGCCAGAGGATGGTCGAGAGCGACCGGTCCGATCAGAACGTGAGGCTCCAGCTGTTGATGTAACCGACGTCCCCGGGTCCGTTGTCGTTGACGCGCAGGTTCCAGGTGCCGTTCAGAGCTTCGCTCGACAGGTTGACGGTGTAGGTGGTGTTAATGTTGTCAGTGTCGGCCCCGGTACGGTTACTGAGCAGATACAGGCTGCCGTCGGGCGCGACCAGGTCGACCCGCAAGTCACCGCGGTAGGTGTGCACGATGTTGACCGCTACCGACGCGTTGCTCGGTGCGTTGCCGGTGCGGCCGGACACGGTGATTGGGCTGTTGACGGTGGCGTTGTCGCTGATCGTGTAATCCGTCGCGTTGCTGTAGGTCTGCGTGGTGCCGCCACCACCGCCGCCGCCGATCACCGCATCGATCGCGGCCCTGGCATTGATAATGCCCGAGCCGATCGGCTGCGACGGGGTTGCCGGGAACGCACGCGCACTCGACCTCAGCGTCGCCTCGACCTGTGCCGGGGTCAGCGGCGTGGTTGCCACCGACTGCATCAATGCCACCGTGCCGGCCACGTGCGGCGTTGACATCGACGTGCCGTTGTAGGACGCGTAACTTTCCGCACCCGGCGTCGTGGTGCCGCTGTTGAGCGTCGACAGCACCGCCGAACCCGGCGCGGCGACATCGATGCCGGCACCGTAGTTGGAGTAGCTGGCGCGCGCGCCGGTCGAGGTAACCGCACCCACGGCAATCACGTTGGCGCAGTTGGCCGGCGAGGAGCCGGACACGTTGGCATTGCCGTTGCCGGCAGCGATCACCAGGGTGGTGCCGCGGCCAACGGCACCGTTGATCGCGCTCTGCATGGTCGCGCCGCAGGCACCGGCACCGCCTAAGCTGAGGTTGATCGCTTCGGCCGGATTGGCATTGGCGGGCACGCCGCTGACCGTGCCGCCGGACGCCCAGATGATCGCATCGGCGATGTCGGAGTCGTAGCCGCCGCCGCGGCCGAGCACGCGCACCGGCACCACCCGGGCACCGTAGGCAACGCCGGCCACGCCTAGGGCGTTGTTGGTCAGCGCAGCCACCGTGCCGGCGACATGGGTGCCGTGCCAGCTCGAGGCTGCGCCGCCAGACGCATCGCCAGGATCGTTGGGATTGGAATCGCGGCCGTTGCCGTCGACGGACACCGCGGTGTCGATGATGAAGTCGTAACCGGGCAGGATGTTGGCATTGAGATCGCTGTGGCTGGTGATGCCGGTGTCGAGCACCGCGACCACCGAGCCCGCGCCGCTGGTGGTGTCCCACGCTTCGGTGGCACGGATGCCGCCGGCACCGGTGCCGAGACCGTACTGCTCGCTGAAACGGGTGTCGTTGGGGATCAGGGTCGCTTGGTTGAGCTTGTCGAGTTCGACGTATTCGACATTGGGATCGACGGCGATCTGGCGCATCAGCGATTCGGCTTCAGCGCTGTTGAGTTTGCGGCTGGACTTGATCACGTCGGCGCCCAGGGTCATCCGGCGCAGCGACTGCACGTCGAGCTTGCCGCCTTGCGCGCTCGAAACCGCGGTGGCGGCGCTGCGCAGGGCGCTGGTCAGGAGCACGGGATCGGCCCGCTCGGCGCTGCCGTCGCGATACTTGACGATGAAACGGTCGTACTGTTGTGACGCCTGCAGGCCGCTCAGGTCAAGGCGCTCGGCCGCGGAAACAGTGCCGGCAACGAGGGCGGTGAGAGCGACGGCAGTGGCCGCAGCGAGCGCATGGATGCGGACAGGCGACTTTGGGTTTTCAGACATCGGGACAAATCTCCAACTCAATACTGTGCCGCGGGACTGCGGCGGTAGTTCGATCGTCACCTACTTCCAACGGACGTGTTCTCCGCGGATGCGGATGGCCGATCAAATCGGATATGCCAGGGTTCAACTGGCGAAAAGTGCAGCCGTTGACGCTAAGCGATTGTCAAATCATGACGCAAGAGCATTCAGTCGTTGGTTAGCTTCTTAAACGCAATGAAAATCACAGTTCAAGATGTTGATGTCATATTTTTGTCATTCAGTCGTCGCCAGATCCGGATATCAGCCCCTCGGTGATGACGTCGTGGTTTGCGCGAGCGGAACTGGGTAGCGACTCCACCTGGCCCGGCACGGGGCCGGACCGGGTGCAGGTCGATCACGGCATCAGAACCTGAGGCCCCTGCTGTTGATGTCACCGACATCACCGGGACCGATGTCGTTGACGCGCAGGTTCCAAGTGCCGTTCAGAGCCTCGCTCGACAGGGTGACGGTGTAGGGGTGTTGATGTTGTCAGTGCCGCCACCGGCACGGTTGCTGAGCAGGTAGCGGCTGCCGCCGGCGCGGCCAGGCTGGCTCTCAGGTCACCGCGATAGGTGTGCACGATGTTGACCGCTACCGGCGCATTGCTCGGCGCGTTGCCGCGATGCGGCCGGACACGCTCTGATCGGACTGTTGACGGTTGTGTTGTCGCTGATCGTGTCGTCCGTCGCGTTGGCCGCAGCTGGTGCCACCGCCACCGCCGCCCGACAGCTCACACCCACTGACGAGAACACCGCGGTGATGTCGGCCCTGGTGTAGCCGAGGTCGGTCGCGGCGGTTTCGACGCCACAGGCACCGCTGATGAACGTGGTGCTCGGCGTCCAGTACAAGGCGTTGGCGCGCGCGAAGGTCTGGAAGGCTCTCTGCGTGCCCCAGCCAGGCATGGTCGCGAGCAGATAGAACGCCCTGTTGTAGACGCCCGACGAGTAGTGCACGTTCATGCCCCTGATGTACTGCGAGGCGTTGTTGATCGAGTTGCCGTCCTGCGGCGGGTTATTCATGTAGCGCAGCGCGCCGCTGGCCTTGAAGATCTCCGCACCGACCAAGAAGTCGTTGCTGCCCTTCCAGTAGAACTCGGTCGCCTCGCCGGCCATGTCCGAGAACGCCTCGTTGATGCCGCCGGACTGGCCGGAATAGATAAGGCCGGATTGCTGCTCGGTGTAGCCGTGCGAGACCTCGTGGCCGGCGACGTCGGCGCTGACCAGCGGATAGAACCTGTCGGCGCCGTCACCGAAGTTCATCACCGCACCATCCCAGAACGCGTTCTCGAAGCCAACGCCGTAGTGCACGCGCATCACCAGCTGAAAGGTCAGCGCGTTGGCGCCGGTGTAGGCGTTGTACATGTTCTGGACCACGCCGCCGAAGTAGTGCGCATCGTTGATCGGCGCGTACGCGCCGTTGACGGTCCTTACGGTGTTACGCGGGCAGGCGTAGGAGAACGCCGTGCGGCTGCTGCCGGTGCTGCCGTTGAGATTGACCGTCCGCACCGTGGGGTTGTTCATCGTGCAGGTGCTGCCGCTCTGGGTGACGTCGAGAAAGCCGTAGCGGCCGCCCGAACCCCATTCGTACTGGCCGATTCTTGTATTGCCGCCCGGCCCGGTGCCGATCAGGGCGTGGGTCAGGCCCTCCCATTGCTTGAGCACGCGGCCGCTGTCGGCATCGACGATCACCGACGGGCGCGTCGGGCTGCCGCCACTGATGCTGTCGGCGAAGAACGACACCACGTAGGCCATGTGTGCGCGGTTGTCGTCGTCGATGTAGATCATCTGCCGGCTGTCTTCGCGCTCGATGCGCATGCTCAGCGCGCCGCTGCCGATCGACACACGCTTGCCGATCGCCAGCGCCTGTGTACGGCTGAGCTTGGGCGCGGTCGTCGCAAGTTCGCTGCCCAGGCCATTGACCTGGACGCCAAACAGCGTACGTACCCGGCCGTTGGCGTCTTCGGCAACCACCACGTGCTCGCCGAAGATCGGCACGCCGCGGAAACTCTGCTGATAGCGGGTGGTGCGGCTGCCATCGGCCTCACTGCTGGTGTTGAGCACCGACAAGCTCGACTCGGCGTCCATCGCCAGCATCTCGACGTGGCGCACGCCGGCCTGCTGCGGCGTGCCGACGCTCAGACTGGCACCGGCGTACTGGCTATTGACCCGGGCGATGTCTTGTTGATGCAAGTCGACACGCGTGGCGGCGTGGGCAGATACCGCCGCCAGCGCCAGGGCAAGTGGCGACAGGGCGGTCAGACAAAAAAAACGATTCCTAGAGTAGGTCACGATCTGTTTCTCCAAAGGTTGGATGCGCGGCCGTCCGGACGGACGACCTCTCTCTGTGCTCTTCCAAAACTTGCCGACCGGAGCGAACGGCTGTCCGTCGCTGGCCTGTGACACTGCTGTCCAGCGTCGATCTCCAGCATCCCGCGACCCCCGCATTCGCTTGAGTCGACCCATCGCGCAGCTTTAGACGATCTGACTCCCCGTTCGTCGAAATGAAACCCGTCAAACCCGCCCCCCACATCGGGCTGTCGCCAGATCCCAACACGCATCGCGACGCGACCACCGGACCCAACCCGCCGCCTTCGACCGCGAAGCGGTCTGTGCAGTGGATCGGTACCGGCGACGGTAGCGGCACACATTTAAATAGCCGTCGTGACGCAACGGCATCCGGGATGGTGGTAACCGGTCGCGACATACGAACGAACGCCTCGACCGCGAATCGGACGTGATGCATCACGCCCGCCAGTTGACGTTAAGGGACTACTCAGACGAAATGCATGCTGCAGCCGCAACATTTTTGGGCAGGCCAGCGTGACCTACCTCGCAACTCTGCAATCGCGACGATTACAGCTGCAACAATTGCCGGAAACGGGCTGCCGGCGGGTCGCCGACGCGGGCCTTTTGACCTATCAGGGGAGGCCTGGACAAACCGTCGTCGCAGCGAAGGCTGCGCCCATCTCGATCCTGCGGCGGGGAGCTTGCGAGACCACGCATGGGCTGGCTGCTTGACTGCTGTCTCGCGCTTCGGCTTCGCCGGCCGGCTGTCTAACTGGGTGTTGAAAAACGCACTTCCTGCACGTTTTTCAGCTCGACCGTCCGGTCCATACCCGGACTGTCTGCCGACGAATCAAGCGCTCACGCGCTGGCTCCGTCGACGCGACCATCCTTGGCCGCAATAGCAGGGTATTTTTCAACCCTCTGCTAACGCCGCTGGAATGACCAGCAGGTCGTGATCTAGAGCATCCCGGTCTCGAGGCGTGCCGCCTCGGACATCATCGCGCGGTTCCACGGCGGGTCGAACACCAGGTCGACGTCGGCCTCGGCGACGGTCGGGATCATCTCGAGCTTGCTGCGCACGTCGTCGACGAGGATGTCGCCCATCCCGCAGCCCGGCGCAGTCAGGGTCATCTTGACCTCGACCAACCGCGCGCCGTCGTCGCGGCGCGACACCGTGGCCTCATAGACTAGGCCGAGATCGACGACATTGATCGGAATCTCGGGATCGAAGCAGGTGCGCAATTGCTTCCAGACCATGATCTCGACCGCGTCGTCGTCGGCACCTTCGGGCAGGGTCAGTGCCTGCGGCGGGTCCTTGCCGAGCGCGTCGGCGTCGGCGCCGGCGATGCGGAATAGGCTGCCCTCGATGTACACCGTGTAGCTGCCGCCGAGCGCCTGGGTGATGTAGCCGATGCTGCCCGCCGGCAAGCTCACGACCTCGCCCTGCGGCACGAGGACGGCCGGGCAGTCGCGCTCGAGGCGGACGGGTTCGCTGCTGCTAGAGTACATGGCCACGAGATGGAGGCGGCAGGACGCCGCGCAAGGCGCATTATATCGCCGCCAGTCCGCACGGCCGTGGAACGGTATCCTGCGCAGCTGTCTCGACGACCCTCGCGCATGCCCGCAAACGCCACGCCGTCCACGCCAATCTTCGCGCTGTCGCTGCTGCTGGTCGGCAGCCTCGGCATCGCCGCGGCGTGGATCCTGTTTGCTTACGCGAGCGACGCGCAGTCGAGTTGGATCGCGGTGATCGCCGCGTTCGACGCCGCGATGCTGCTGCGGCTTGGACGCATGCGCCCGGGATGGCCGCGGGCGCTGGCGGGCACCGCCGGCACCGCGCTCGCGATCGTCATCGCCAACTGGGGCATCGCCGGCGGGCAGATGGGCAAAGCGGTCGGGCTGTTGCCGTGGGAGGCGATGCTCCGGATCGGCCCGACACACGCATGGACGCTGATCGGCCTCGCCAATCCGCTGCCGCAGCTGGCTTGGCTGATCGCGGCACTGGTGATCGCCGCGGTTGCCGCACGCTGAGCGGAAGCACGGCATCGAGCGTCCGCGCGAACAGCGCCACGGCGCTGCGGATTTCGCACGTCGACATGCCCATCGGCAGCCCGGCGCGGTCGGGCTGGTGCAGGTAGTACGGCGCGATCGAATCCCTCACGGAAGGCGTGAACAAAGGCACTATTTCCGCTAAGCACGCCAAGCTGAAAGGCCCGTGGATGCTGGCCTTTGCGTGTTGGACGGTCTTTGCGGAGTTGTTCAGCGCACTCCTCCGGCGAGCAGGGTGTTGAAAAACACCCTGCTCGCGTGGCCAAGGAGGATCGCGTCTACAGAGCCAGCGCGTGGGCGCTTGATTCGTCGGCAG
>JBOHYD010000317.1:0-1944 GCA_050737635.1 Luteimonas sp.
CGGCCCGGGCGGCCATCGCTGAGCCGCGTCAGGTCCCGATCGCCCCGTTCCCGTTCGCTGGGCGTTGGACGTTGCGGTCGAGACGCCTAACCATCGCGCGGCGCGATCAGCGCAGATCGAAGCCGTCGCCGTCGAGCATCGCCGGAAAATGCGCGCGGTGCGCGGCGAGTTCCGATGCCAGCAGCGTGGTCGTGGTGACCACCTCTTCGTCGGTGCACTCGCTCAAGGGGCGGCCGAGGAAATCGATCACCGCGCTGTCGCCGCCGTAGTGCAGACCGTTGCCGTCGCTGCCCACGCGGTTGAGCCCGGCGACAAAGCACAGGTTTTCGATCGCGCGCGCGCGCAACAAGGTCTTCCACGCATAGCCGCGCGCCGACGGCCAGTTGGCGACGTACAGCTGTAGGTCGAAATCCAGCTGCTCCGCGCGCTCGACATTGAAGCGATTGCGCGCGAACACCGGAAAGCGCAGGTCGTAGCAGACCAGCGGATTGATCCGCCAGCCCTTGTACTCGACGACCAGCCGGTCGCGGCCGGCGGCATAGCGCTCGTGCTCGCGCGCGTAGCGGAACAGGTGGCGCTTGTCGTAATGCTGCAGCGTGCCGTCGGGATGCGCCCACAGCAGACGGTTGAAGACCTTCGCCTCGCCTTTGGCATCGTCGGCGCGCAACTGCACGCTGCCGGTGACTACCGCGTGCAACTTTCGCGCCTGCGTCTGCATCCACGCGACAGTCGGCCCGTCCATGGTTTCGGCGTTGGCGATCGCCTCGTTGCTGAAACCGCTGGTAAAAGTCTCCGGCAACAGCACCAGATCGGTCGTGCCGTGCAGCGGTGCGATCAGCTCGCCGTAATACTCGCGGTTGCCGGCAGGATCGTGCCAGCGGGTTGCGCCTTGCACGAGGGAGATGCGGAGATTGTGCATGTTGTGGATCCTGACTGACTGTAGAAGCGCTGGCTCTCAACGGCGAAGCCGGTCAAGCCGCGAACGCTTTATCGATGAGACTACGTGATGCAGGCAGGCCGCAGCAGCTATTACAGACCGTAGGCGCGCCCCATGGGCGCGATAGGCGTTACCGGCACAGCTCATCGCGTCCATCGGCGCTCCTACAAACGCTGCAGACGTTCGATCGCGGCATCGAGCGTCGCGTCGTTCTTCGCGAAACACAGCCGCGCCAGGCGCTGGCCGGCGGGCGGGGTTTCGTAGAACGGCGACAGCGGAATCGCAGCGACGCCCTTCTCGATCGTCAGCCAGCGGCAGAACGCGAGATCGTCGCGATCGCTGACGCCGGAATAGTCGACCAGCTGGAAAAACCCGCCCGGCACCGGCAGCGGTTTCAGCCGCGTGGTCTGGAGCTGCGCGCGGAAGCGGTCGCGCTTGGCCTGGTAAAACGCGCCGAGTTGCTGGTCGTGCTCGGGCTCGCCGTCGAGCATCGCCGCAAATGCGTGCTGCGCCGGCGCGAAGGTGCAGAACACGTTGTACTGATGCACCTTGCGGAACTCCGCGCTCAGCGCCGCTGGCGCGACACAGTAGCCGACCTTCCAGCCGGTGCAGTGGTAGGTCTTGCCGAAGCTGGAGACCACCACGGCACGCTCGGCCAGCTCCGGATAGCGCAACGCGCTCTCGTGGCGGGCACCGTCGTAGACGATGTGCTCGTAGACCTCGTCGGACAGCAGCACGATGTCGGTGCCGCGCAGCAGCTCGGCGAGCGTGCGCATGTCCTCGGCGGACAGCATCGCGCCTGAAGGATTGTGCGGGGAGTTGACCAAGAGCATGCGGGTCTTCGGCGTCAGTGCGTCCTTCAACTTCTGCCAGTCGACCGCGAAGCTCCGCGGGTGCAGCGGCACGTGCACGCAGCGCGCGCCGGCAAGGTCGATCGCCGGCTCGTAGCAGTCGTAGGCCGGATCCAGCACGACGACCTCATCGCCGGGGCGCACCAGCGCCAGCAC
>JBOHYD010000318.1:0-17572 GCA_050737635.1 Luteimonas sp.
CCATTGAGATGGGTCCCGGCGTGCGCCGGGATGACGGTAGGCGTGAATGGTTCACCTGCCCCATCGAGTTGGGTCCCGGCTTGCGCCGGGATGACGGCAGGCGTTGGTGGTTCACCTGCCCCATCGAGATGGGTCCCGGCGTGCGCCGGGATGACGGCAGGTGTGGATGGTTCACCTACGCGCAGCGCCCTCGGCATGTCCTCGACACGGATCGGCGGTCCGCGCGCGGCCCGGTGGACGCGAGATTGGGGCGGTCCATGTGGCAATGCCTGCGGTGCCGAGTGCAGGCATCATAGTGGCCCCCGCCCCCGCCCCCGCCCCCGCCCCGCGCGCGGCCCATCCGTATTCCGGAGTGACAGTGAACCGACCGCCCTGGCCGCACCGCGCCGTGCCGGCCGCGGTATGCAAACCCTGCAGCGCGAGCGCGGATGCCGCTTCGGCATCGCCGCCGCGCGAGCTGCGCATGTACGGGTTCAACGCGGTGCATGCGGTGTTCGCGCGGCGTCCCGACGCGATCCGCAAGGTCTACCTCACCCAGGCACGCATCCATGCGCTGCAGCCGCTGCTGAAGTGGTGCGTCGCGCACCGGATCGGTTATCGCGTGGTCGACGAGGCCGACCTGCAGAAGCTCGCCGCGAGTTCGCATCACGAGGGCGTGGTCGCCGACGTGCTGCGCCGCGCGCCGCTGACGCTGACCGCGTGGCTGGCCGGATTGGCCGGCGGCGCGCAGTGCGCGCTGTGGCTCGACGGCGTCGGCAATCCGCATAACCTCGGCGCGATCCTGCGTTGCGCCGCGCACTTCGGCGTGTCTGCCATCCTGCTGCCGAAAGATGCGCCGTTGGCGCTGTCCGCGGCCGCCGCGCGCGTGGCCGAGGGTGGCGCGGAGGCGCTGCCGTTTGTGCGCCTCGACCGCGACGATGACGCGATCGCGCGGCTGCGCGCGGCGGGATTCACGCTAGCCGCGACCGTGGTGCGCGACGGCGACGACGTGTTTGCCCGCACATTGCCGTCCCGTCTGGTCTACGTGATGGGCGCCGAAGGCGAGGGCATGGACGCCGCGCTCGCGGCGGCCTGCGATCTGCGCCTGTCGATTCCCGGCAGCGGTGCGGTCGAGAGCCTCAATGTGTCCGCGGCCACCGCGGTGCTGCTCGCGCAGTGGGCGCGCGGGCGATAGATACATCGTGGCCTGCGTGGCGCAGTCGCGCCGCATGGCAGGCGGACTCGGATGCCGTGCGGCGCGACGAGGCGCTCGCGATCGCCGCGCTGCCCACAACCACCGGCCATCTCGACGGACGCTGCGGCCTGTGTGGCGCGGCATCAGGATTCCTGTACGACGCGGCGTCACCCGAGCTGCGCGAAGGCCTGCCATGCGCACATTGCCACTGCAATGCGCGCCAGCGCGCGGCGGCGATGCTGCTGTGCGCGGCGGTGCGCGGCAATGCCCGGGTCTACGCGACCGAACAAGCCAGCCCGCTGTTTGTCGCGTTGCGCCGCCGCTTGTCGGGCCTGCGCGGCAGCGAGTACGTGCCAGGTCTGCGTCGTCGCGTCTCGCTGAGCTTGTGGCTGCTGCGGCAGGGCCTGCGGAGCTGGGTGCGGCATCGCGACGTGACCGCGCTGGAGTTCGGCGATGCGTCGCTGGACGCGATCGTCAGTCTCGACGTGCTCGAACACGTCGCCGATGCGCAGCGCGCGCTGCGCGAATTCGCGCGCGTGCTGTCGCCGGGCGGCACGCTGGTGCTGACGGTGCCGTTTTACGACGACCGTGACGCCAGCGCGGTGATCGCGACGCTGCGCGACGACGGCAGCATCGCGCACATCGGCGAACGCGAATTCCACGGCGATCCGATCCGCGACCGCGGCGTGGCGTGTTTCCACCATTTTGCATGGGACATGCTCGACGCGATGCGTGCGGCCGGATTTGCCGATGCGGCGGTGTGCCGCGTGCAGGATGCGAGGTGCGGATTGCCGCAGGGGCAGTGGGTGCTGCGCGCGGTGCGCTAGCCTCTTCCCCCCAATCTCCTGGCGAGGGTGCGAACAACGCGAACAACGCGAATCACTCGCGCGGTCGCCGCGGCCCCGGTGCCGAGCGCACGCCGCTGCGCGCGTCGAGCGCATCGATCCAACCGGCGGCCGCGTCCGGAAACGCATCGGCGTAAGGCACGTAGGGCTTGATGTCGAGAATCGGCGTGCCATCAAGCAGATCGACCCCGCGCACGTGCAGGCAGTGGCCATCGACATCGACGGCGACCAGCTCGACCGCCGACAGGCCGATCGCATTGGGCCGGTGCGGCGAACGCGTCGCCAGCACGCTGCGCTTGCCGCCACCGCGCGGCGGTCGCACCTGCGCCTTCCAGCCGTCACTGCGGTCGAACGCGAACACCAGCCAGATGCGCGCAAAGCCGTCGAGGTCGCGAAACGCCTCGGCGGGAAAGCCGTCGACGAACGCGATCCGCGCGTGCACTGCCGCGCCGGTCTCGGTGCCTGCGATGACCGTCGACTGGTGCGGCGCATCGATGCGCCGCGCGTATGGCGATTGCACGTGGGCAATGGGTTGGAAGGCGAATTCCGCCATTGCTGGTCCGGGCTGGTGGATGACCGCGCAGCGTAGCCGGACGGCAAGGTCCGTCGGCGATCCGGGCGCACGCCGCTGGCGCGATGGCGTATTTTTGCACTTGCAGCATTCGCGACGAATACGTATTCACCGCAAGGATTTGTGTTGCTCTTGCGTGCCTCTGAGGGCCAGAGTCGGCACCTCGGCGCAGGGTTGCGCGCCATCGGTGGTCGCGGCGTGCGGCGCGGCCGGATTTCTTGCTGAGGGACGACACGATGCATGTGATATCCACCGCCGCGCAGGCACTGCGCATCGGCCTGCTGTCGCTGTTGTGCGTGCTGCTCGGCGCCTGCTCGCAAGCATCGGTCAGCGACACCGGCCTCAATGCGCAAGGTTCAAACGCGCGGTCATCCGCGGCCACTGCCGCGCTGCCGGCCGCGACGGCCGCGACGGCGTCCAACATCTGCGACGCACCGGCGTTGAACACCGTGCTGATGCCGTTGCCGACGCCGGCGGCGGGTGCCGCGCCGGGCAATGTGCGCGTGCATTACAACCGGCCAGACGGCGTGTACGCCGACTGGGGCCTGCATCTGTGGCAGATCGACGCATCGCGCAACCACCTCGCCGACTACCCCGGCGTCGCCTGGCCAACACCGCTGATGCGCAGCGGCATCGACGATTACGGTGCGTACTACGACATTGCGGCGACAAGGTTCACCCATACGGCCGCCGCGGGCTTCGGCTTCATCGTCCACAGGCCGGCGCAGGCCGGCGATCCGGGTGCCGACCGCACCTGGACCTTCAGCGACGGCGGCGAGTTCTGGCTGCGCTCCGGCGATGCCACCGTGTATCGCCGCAATCCGCTCGCCGCCCCGCCGGACATCGACACCGTGCGCGTGCACTACAAGCGCTACGACAACGGCTATGCGCAGTGGGGCCTGCATCTGTGGCCGACCAGCGGCATCGATGTCGCGCGCCTGCCGGGGCTTGCGATCGGCAACTACGACCAGCCGGTGGCGCTGTCGGCGCTGCCCAACTACACCGCTGCCGCCGACGGCTCCGAAGTGACATTCGACCTGCCGGTGCTCAACCCGCAAGGCGGTGCCAATCGCGCGGCAGTGGAGTTCATCGTCCACGGCCTGCCGTCCAATCCCAACGACGGCGTCAACAACACCGACGGCTGGAGCGGCAACATCGGCGTCACTTACGCGGCGCTGTCGATCGCCGAGCGCACCGGCGAGGTGTGGCTGGTGCAGGGCACGCCGACGGTGTTCACGTCGTTGCTCGACACGCGGACCACGTCCACCATCGACGCGCGCGCGGTGTGGCTGACGCGCCGCCTGATTCGCTGGCCAAGGGTCGATGCGTCGGGCACGTTCATGCTGTACCACTCGGCCAGCGGTCAAATCGTCGCGCAGCGTGGACAGACAGTAAGCGGCGCCGACGGCGCGCTCGCGATGCGCGTTGCCAATGACGTGCCCGCAAACGCTGCCGAACGCTTCAAATACGTCGCCCCCGGCGTGCTGCTGGCGGTCGAGGCGAATGATGATGCGCGCATGGCCGATTTGCTCAAGCAGCAGCTGGTCCTGGTGCAACACGACGGCGACGGCCGCGTGCTCGGCGCGACCACCGCACAAATCGCCGGTCAGCTCGACGATCGCTATGCGTCCGCGCAAGCGGTCGACGACCTCGGCGTGAGCGTCGCGCGCGGTGGCCGCACCGGCTTCCGGCTGTGGGCGCCGACCGCGCAAGCCGTCACGCTGTGCACCTACGGCCCACAGGGCGGCGCGCTGTCGCAGGACGCGATGCGTTTCGACGCTGCTACCGGCACCTGGAACGCGACCCGCTTCAACAAACGCAGCGATCTGTACTACCGCTATGCGGTGCAGGTGTTCGTGCGCGGCGTTGGCTTGGTGCGCAACCTGGTCACCGACCCGTATTCGGTCAGCCTCGACGCCAACTCACAACACAGCTACGTCGCCGATTTGTCGTCACCGGCGCTGGTGCCGAATGGCTGGCGACAGGACGCCCCGCCGGCCACCGTGCGCGCGCAGGAGGACATGTCGATCTACGAATTGCATGTCCGCGACTTCTCGATCAATGACGTGACCGTGCCCGCCGCGCTGCGCGGCAAATACCTGGCGTTCGCGCAGCCGCAGTCCAACGGCATGAAGCATCTGAAGGCGCTTGCCGCCGCCGGACTCACCGACGTGCATCTGCTGCCGGCGTATGACATCGCCAGCGTGCCGGAGACCTCGTGCGTCAATCCGGCGATCCCCGACGCCGCAGCCGACTCCGACGCGCAGCAGGCCGCCGTCAATGCGGTACGCGATGCCGACTGCTTCAACTGGGGTTACGACCCCTGGCACTACACCGCGCCGGAAGGCAGCTACGCGACCAGCGCCGCCGATGGCGCGGCGCGCATCCGCGAGTTCCGCACGATGGTGATGGCGCTGCACTCGGCCGGCCTGCGCGTCGGCATGGACGTGGTCTACAACCACACCAGCGCCTCGGGCCAGAGCACGCGCTCGGTGCTCGACCGCACGGTCCCCGGCTACTACCACCGCCTCAGCGCGTCCGGCGACATCGAGCGTTCGACCTGCTGCGACAACACCGCGACCGAGAACGCGATGATGGCCAAGCTGATGATCGACTCGGTCACCACCTGGGCCACGCAGTACGGCATCGACTCGTTCCGTTTCGATCTGATGGCGCACCAGCCGCGCGCGGTGATGGAGCGGTTGCGCGACGAGGTGTCGGCCGCCGCCGGGCGGCCGATCGAACTGCTCGGCGAAGGCTGGAACTTCGGCGAGGTCGCCAACGGCGCGCGCTTCGTGCAGGCCTCGCAGCTGTCCTTGAACGGCAGCGGCATCGGCACCTTCAGCGACCGCGCGCGCGACATGATCCGCGGCGGCTCGGCGTTCGACGGCGGCGTCGATCTGCGGCGCAGTCAGGGCTATATCAACGGCCTGTACTACGCCGACAACGGCAGCGGCGGCAACAGGACCCGCGCCGATCTGCTGCGCGCCGGCGACCTGATCCGCGTCGGCCTGGCCGGCTCGCTGCGCCATTACGTGATGACCGCCGCCGATGACCGGCAGCGGCCGCTCGAACAGATCGACTACAACGGCCAGCCGGCCGGCTACGTCAGCGATCCGCAGGAAGTCGTCAACTACGTCGAGAACCACGACAACCAGACCCTGTACGACAACAACGTCTACAAGCTGCCGATCGCCACCAGCAGCGAGGATCGTGCGCGCGTGCAGATACTGGGTGCGGCAATCACTATGTTCAGCCAGGGCATTGCGTATTTCCACGCCGGCATCGACACCCTGCGCAGCAAATCGCTCGACCGCAACAGCTACAACAGCGGCGACTGGTTCAACCGCCTCGACTGGTCGTATGCGGACAACAACTTCGGCGTCGGCCTGCCGTCGCAGGACGACAACGGCACCAACTGGTCGATCATCCAGCCGCTGCTCGCCAATCCCGACCTGCGGCCGACCGCCGCCGACATCGCCTGGACGCGCGATGCGTTCCGCGATCTATTGAAGATCCGCGCGAACTCGACGTTGTTCCGCCTGCGCACGGCCGACGAGGTGGCACAGCGACTGACGTTCTACAACACCGGCAGCATGCAGCAGCCGACGGTGCTGGTCGGCCATCTCGACGGCCGCGGCTACGACGGCGCCGGCTTCAAGGAGCTGATCTACCTCGTCAACGTCGACACCGTGCGCCACGCGATCACGATTCCGGAACAGCGGCGCAAGGCCTACGCCTTGCATCCGGTGCATCGCGACGCCCACGCCGCCGACCGTCGCGCCCGCGACGCCCGCTACACCGGCCTCGCCGGCACCTTCACCGTACCGCCGCGCAGCGCGGTGGTGTTTGTGGTGCGCTGAGGCGCGCGCGGTCGGCATCGCAGCGGCGACGCGGCGCGACGACCCGGGCGTGTGCCGCCCGGATCGCGCATTCAGCCTGCGGTATCAAGGGCAGGGAACGGATTTTCCATCGCCGTCGGGATTTGCGCCGCAGACCGTCAACGGCTGACCCTTCTCGTTGAGGGCGACCAGTTCCAGATAGTTCGTCGAGTCTTTCGGCAGCCCCTGCGACGTGCTGAACTGCTGATACACGGTATCGAAGAAACCTTTCATGCCCGCGGCGCTGAACGGAACGAGCTGGGATTTGCAATAGTTCTTGTAGCTCACGGCGCGGCCCGGGTAATTACCGCTCCATTTGGCGGTGATGTTGTCGATGATCTTGTCGTAGCGCGCGGGATCCGAGTGCTCGGCGTAGATGCGATAGTCGGCGTTCTCCAGGCTGCGGTCGCCATTGCCGGTCAGTGCGCAGCCGACGACGCCGCCGCTCAGTCGGTCGATCTTGTCGCCGTAGGCGGTGTTCATCTGTTTCAGCAGGCTGTCGGGCGCTCTTGCCGCATAGCAGACCGCGAACTCGACATTGTCCGGCGCGAGCGCATGCGCGGCCTTGAAGTGCTGCACGAACTTGGCGTGCGACATGCCGCCGATGGTGTTGCTTTTACTGCCGTGCGCTGCGACGTACAGCGATTGGTAATCGGCGAAGCCGCGGTCGTGGACGTCGGTCTGGATGCGGTCGATGCCGCCGCCGGCCTGCATCACGAACAAGCCGCCGGTGCCGAATTTTTCCTTCACCCATTGATAATCGAACACGCCGGCCGGATCGTCGCAGACATCGGGAAGCACCAGCATGGCGTTCTGCGCGTGTGCGCTCGTGCACACGCCGAGCACCAGCGCGAGTGCGGTCAGGGCCTTGAAGCGATCGCTCGCGCGACGAGATGCCCGGGTGAGGGACGAAGAGATCGGTTTGCTGAGCATGGTGGTTTCCTTACCTTGAGTTGTGCGCGGATTGAGCGCGCGTGCCGCGCGCGCGGCGAACGGGCGGTGCAGCGGGTCAGCCATCGCGAAGGTCGAGTATGTCTTCCTTGCGCTTGTCGCCGAGTTTGTCGATGACGCTCTGGCGGATGGTGGAATACACCGGGAGATTGAGCATTCCGACGTAGTTGTCGATTTGCACGTCCTCGAGCAGTTCGAGCACGTTGAGCGCATCGGCGAACGGACGGTCGACCGGCTGGCGCGTCTTTACCGTGACCGTCACCGTGGTGAGCACCAGCTCCGCCAGACACGCGCTGGCCTGCACGACCAAGGTCGGCGGTGCGTAGCTGAAACTCACATAGAGCAGACCGCGTCGGTCATCGACGGGTAGCGCATCGAAACGCGCGATCGCGTCCGCAATAAGACGGCGATCGACCGGCACGGTCAGCGCGCCGAGGATGGTCTCGCCGAGCGTGAAGTACGGGCCGGCCGGCATGAAGCGGTGCGACTTGTCGAAACTCGTCCGCCAAGCCAGCTGCTCCAGCGTATCGACGTAGCACCGATACCACTGCCGGGTTTCGTCGAAGCGCGAATACCGGCGGTTGGCGGCGAGCTGGGCGAAGAGATTGGAGTCCAGCACGTCGCCGCGCTGCTGCTGCGGCAGTGCCGCAGTGAACGACAGCAGGTTGCCCGCATCGACGAAGACGGCGTCATGCATTTGCTCGATGGTTGTGGTCATCGTGAAGTTCTCCGCTGAGGCGGTACCGATCGCTTGCTCCCCCGGCGCATTGTCCCGGCGGCGGTGTGGTGCGCGCCGGACGATGCGTTCGATGCCTGCTACGCGCCGCGCGCGGTGGTCCAGCGCGTGCGCTCAGAGCTCGATATCGATGATGAACTGCGCGGCGCGATCGCCCAGTTTCTTGATGACCTCTTGACGCACCTGGCCGTAGATCTCCTCGTTGAGCACTGCCTTCTGCGAGCTCTGGAACAGCTTGACCCGGGTGCTTTGCCAGGTGAACCACAGAAACCGCGTGACGTGCTTGTCGGCGCTGAATTCCAGCGCCGACAGCGCCATGACCAGCTGGCCGTCGTCCTCGCCGACCGGCAGTACCTGGAAAGTGCCGAAACTCTCCGGAAAGCTTTCATGATCGAACAGTTTCAGGGCTTTCTCGTTGCCGTCCTTGTCACGCAGCGATTCCAGCGCGGCCGTCATGATCAGTATTTCGTCGCCGGTGGCGATCGCGGCGAGAATATCGAGCACCGCATCCGAAAGCACCAGACTGTCCCCGGACGGCGCGTAATCGCGGTACGCGAACGCCGGAACCACCCAGCCGACATTGGCCAGCACGCTGATGTAGAAGTCGTACCACTGCCGGGTCTGCGTGTAGCGGTTGAACTGCTTGTTGGCGGCGAGCTGCGCGAGCAGGGTCGAATTCAGGCAGTCGCTCTTGTGCAGCGCGGTCAGGCCGGACACGAACGACACCATGCTGCCGGCGGCGACGGCACCGCCCTTCTCGTCATCCTGGAAAGCCCGCGCGTGCGCGTCGTACACCTTGACGCGCTTGCGATCGATATCGGGGAGTTGCAGCTGCGAGATGTAGTCCTTGCTCTGGCCGACGATCAACTTATTGTTCATCACGATCTCCCTGTGGCAGTCGGCTGCAGATTCCGCCGTGCGATGTCCGGCTGACTTGACCGATCTTGCGATTTACAGCGATTTGTGACGTGCGTCGGCAAAAATTTGCAAATAATTTCGCGCTAATCGGACCCGTCATGCGTTATCAGTGATGACCTGGGATGGCGCATTTGCAAGGGACGCGTGGCACGGGTTTTGTCGTGGCGATGCTGCGCGAAGACCGGCCTCTGAATCATCGACATGCATGGACGCACGCGTATGTTCTATGGAATCCGGCACATTGCTTTGCCGCCGGCAGGCGAGGCGTGAGCGGCGAGGTGCGCCCAGCGCGTCAAGCGGGCCTGCGCGTCAGCGCGGCGTGCGTCGTTGCCGCGCCGCGGCATGCGCAGCCACCGATGATGCTGCAAAGCGGCTACATCATTCGTGCCCTGCGACGGATCGAAGACAGCCCACGCGCATCGCCGGGACTGGCTGCGCTGTCGGTGGCGGCGGGGTTCAGCCCTTTCCATTTTCATCGCCATTTTCTGCAGGTCATGGGCGAGACTGTCGGCAGCTATGTCCGCCGCACCCGGCTCGATGCCGCGGCGGCGTGGCTGGGCGATTCCGACGAGTCGATCATGTCGATCGCGTTGACCGTGGGCTACCAAAACCACGAATCGCTGACGCGCGCGTTCAAGCGCCGCTTCGGCCTGCCGCCGCTGCAGTACCGTGCGCTCGCACGCAGCCAACGTGGAGCGATCATGCTCCGCGACCTGGAACTGGCCGGCCAGGTGCAGCATCGCCGGATCGCCTCGCAGTCGCTGATTGGCATGCGCTTTTTTGGCCCGTATGCGCGCATCGGAGAATTCTGGGCACGCTTTGTCCAGACATTGCTCGCCCATGGCATCGATCCGGGGGATGCCACGCCGGTGGGCGTGCGGCGCGATCATCCAGGCATCACCCCAGCGCAGTTGACCCGCTACGATTGCTGCATCGTCGACAGCCGATCGCCAGCCTCGGTACGGCCGCCATTCGCGCGTTATACGCTGCACAACGGCAGCGTCGCCACGCTGCTGCATGACGGCAGCTACGATCACGCACCACCGCGGCATCGGGTCATCAATCACGCGTGGTGCCGGCTGCACGACAGACGCATCGAGACCGTGCTGTCCTACGAGTTCTACCATCGCCCGCCATGGCTGGCCAGGCACGGTCCAGTCTCGATGTCGATCATGATTCCGATCCACTGACCACCGGCGCGAGATAGCGATCGTTTTCCGAACCGCCATCGCGGTGTGGCAGCAGGCGCGGTTCAGGCTGTACGCCACGGCCGCCGCGCGCGGCGTGGGTATGCCGCCCGCATCGCGTTACGGCACACTGGCCGCACCGCCGTCAGCGCCATGCACATGCACATGCCCTTGCCCGACACCGAATTCGATCCCGATGACAACTTCGCGCCGGGTATGGCCGACGTCGACATCGACATCGATGCCGAGGCCACCACCGAGGCGCTGGTCTGGCAGCTGCTGCTGCTGATCAACCCCGGCGACGAGGACGCTGCGCTGCAGCAGTTTTCCGCCTATCAGGATGCTCAGGATGCGCTTGCCGATGGCGACGACGACGGCGATGCGGTGCAGCTGTTGCAGGAGGTGATCGCTTGGAAGTCGGGCTTCCATATCGCCGAAACCGATCCCGGCGCGTTGATCGACTGCCTGACCGAGCTGGTCGCGCGCTTCAACCTGCAGATCGACTGGGGCGTGGAAGATGCCAGCGATGACGCGTTCCTGTCGCGCGTCACGCTGACCGAACTGATCGAAACCGCGCACGACCAGCTGCGGCTTGACGGCTACACGCTGTGGACCTGGGACACCGGCAGCGACGCGGTCGCCGGCTGGATCACGCTGAGTCGCGAGGATGAGGCCATGCGCGTGCTGGCCCCGGCGCTGGCGATCGATGCGCGGCCGGGCGGGGCGTAGCGTTCGCCGGGGTGATGGCGTGTTTTAAGTACCTGTTTTTGATGGTTCGACAAGGGGATACCCAAACAAAACCAGCGCTCTTGCAGGATATCTTTGATATGTACTACCGAACGGTACATACTTTTGATAGCTGTTTAAGAGGAGGTTTCGCATGTCGTCCACAGCCAAGCTATTCATCACCGGGCGAAGCCAAGCCGTCCGGCTTCCGAAGGAGTTCCGCTTTCCGGGATCCGAAGTGTTCATTCGCCGTGACTCCCAGACCGGCGAGGTTGTGCTATCGCCGAAGCCCGCCTCCTGGCAAGAGTTCTTTGAACTTGCCAACCGCGTCAAGATTCCGGCTGATTTCATGACCGATCGTGAAGACCTCCCCGCCGAGGAAAGGAGCTTGTTTTGAGGCCCTTCATGCTCGATACCGACATGGCGAGCTACGTCATCAGTGGCCGTCCGCCCGAGGTCCGCGAGCGACTGGCGGCGCTCCCGATGGAAAGCATCGTCATCTCCGTCGTTACGCAAGCGGAACTGCTTTATGGCTTGGCCCGCAAGGGTCACCCTGCCGTCCTTGCCAACCTTATCCGCGAGTTTCTGCTTCGCGTTGAGGTGTTGCCGTGGGATGGACATGCCGCCACGGTCTACGGCGATTTGCGGGCTTCCTGTGCGGCTGCGGGGGTCGTCCTGGGGGCGCTCGACATGATGATCGCTGCCCATGCGGTCGCCACCAACGCGACGCTCATCACCCATGACAAGACGTTCGCCCGCGTTCCTGATGGCGCGCTCGCCGTCGACGATTGGGGCCAGGGCGTGTGAAGCGCGAGGCCGAGGCGGCAAAGAACAAGCTACTGACCATCCTCTCGGATGCCGAGCAGGAAGCGCAGTACGGCGCCGCGACATAACGCGTATTGCACAAAATCACCCAACCGCGCTCGAGCTGGCCGGGCCGTAGTGGGCGCGGTACTCCTCGTGTTGCTGGCAAGTAGTCCGGGCGCGACTTTGGCCGGGCGGCCGCCTAGCAGCCGGGATGCTGATGCCAGAAACACCCATGCACGAATAGCGCCACGCGGCGGCTTGGAAGCATCAGGTCAGGAACGCCGGAGACTTTGAACAGGCTCTAAGAGCGTGCTGGGTTGGCGGCCGGTAGCGCATGGCCACGCTGCTGATGTCTGCCGGGGCGCGAGATGCGGCGCGAAGATCACTCGCTGTCAGTGTGGCTCGACGGCGCAGCCTGTTGGGTCCCGGCGTTGGCTGGGATGACGGCGGCGGCGGCGTTATCGGGGATGCCGGTTTCGGTAGTGTTCAGCGCATCAGACGCTGCTGCCGCGCCCGCTGCGCGACGCTCGCGTACCACCACCGTGGTCGCCTTGTTGGCAATGATGTAGGCACGCACGTCGTCGACGAAGCGCAGCCTACCGATCGCGCGCTGCGCGAACTTTTGCGGCGTGATGCGGACGTGGCAGTTGTGGAACGGTGCGGCGTCGTTGCGTCCCTTGGACACGTAGACGACGCGACCGTCGCGATCGCGCCCAAGCACCAGCCGCTGCTGCTGATGACTGGTGCGATAGATCCAGCCGGTCTGGATGTCGGTCTCGGCCATGGCCATGGTGATACTCCCGCGACGGGGTCGCGTGCGTGCGCTGAAACAAGCGCGAAATATGCGTGATCGCGCCGCACTCGACGCGCTGTTTGTTTGGAAGACTGGGGACTGGGGACTGGGGACTGGGGACTGGGGACCAGCAGTTTCCGTCTTGCGTCTTGCGTCTTGCGTCTTGCGCTACTTCCTTTCCGCTGCCGTCGCGTCGCGTGCGGCGCGGAACTCGGAGTCCTGGCTCCAGTTCGGCCAGCGCTCGGCGTTGGCGAGGTCACGGCCGAGGGTGTAGAGCAGTTGCAGGTCGCGTGCCATGCCGGTGAACGTCCAGTCGGCCTGCCACTGGTCGGCCGGTTGGTGGTAGCGATCTTTCACGTACGCCTCTTCGATCGCCTTGCCTTTGCTCACGCCGCCATCCACCAGGTCCTCACCCGAGCCGAACGAGATCGCCGGCACGCCGCGCTTGGCGAACGGGAAATGATCGGAGCGGAAGAAGTGTCCGGCCTCGGGTTTGGGATCGGTGCTGTAGGCGAGATTCCAGCGCTTTGCCGTTGCGATCAACTCATCGAGCAAGTCGACCTTGGCCGAGCCGGAAGTGGTGAAGTTGCGCGCCGGGCCGTGCGGATCGAGCGCATCCATGTTCAGCACCGCGACCGTCTTGGCGAGCGGATACAGCGGCTTGGAGGCGTAGTACTCGGAGCCGAGCAGGCCCTTTTCCTCGGCGGTGACGTTGAGGAACACCACCGAGCGCTCGGGTTTGGTCTTCGCGAACGCGCGACCGAGTTCGATCAGCGCCGCGGTGCCGGTGGCGTTGTCGACCGCGCCGTTGTAGATGCGGTCGCCCTTGGCATCCGGCTCGCCGACGCCGAGGTGGTCCCAGTGCGCGCTGTAGATCACGGTTTCGTCCGGGCGCTTGCTGCCCGGCACCATGCCGGCGATGTTCTGCGAGGTGATGACTTTCGCGTCGACGGCGTACTTCGCCGACAGGGTTTCGCCGTTCAGCGTCACCGGCGCGAAGTCGCGGCTCTGCGCCAGTTTTTTCAGCGCCTCGAAGTCGAGGCCGGCGCGCTTGAACATGGCGACCGCGAGGTCGCGCTGGATCCAGGCTTCCAGCGGCGCGTGCGAGGCCTTGGGGTTTTCGCGCACGATGTCGAACATCGTGTTGGTGTTGGAGTTCTTCACCGTCGCCCAGCCATAGGATGCCGGCGCGGTCTCGTGCACGACCAGCATGCCGGCGGCGCCTTGGCGCGCGGCCTCTTCGTATTTGTAGGTCCAGCGGCCGTAGTAGGTCATCGCCTTGCCGCCGAAATCGCCGCCGCTTGCGCCGCTGCCGCCGGTCTCGAAATCCGGATCGTTGATCAGCACCACCAGGATCTTGCCCTTCAGGTCGACGCCCTTGAAATCGTCCCAGTTGCGCTCCGGCGCCTTGACCCCGTAGCCGACGAACACGATCGGCGCGGCCTTGATGTCGATCGACGTCGAGCCGTCCATCGCCGCGCGCACCGCGATCTGCTCGCCTTGGGTGAGCGTCTGCGATGTGCCGCGGCTGTCGATCCTCAGCACCGGCGTGCCGGTGATCTGCGCACGCAGCAGCGGCACCGCCTGCGTCCACAGCCGCTTGCCGTCCTTCAGTTCGCCGCCCGGCTGCAGGCCGGCGGCCTGCAGCTGCGCGATCACGTATTCGAGCGTTTTGGTCTCACCGGCAGTCGCCGGGCCGCGGCCCTCGAATGCGTCCGACGACAGCGTTTTGACGCCGTCCGACAGCCGCTGCGGATCGAAGCTCGGCGCCGACGGCGGTGCCGGCGTGGCCGCGTGGGCCGACAGCAAGGCGAACGCGATGGAGAACGACAGCGCGGTAATGGCAGGCAGTTTCATGCGGGTCTCGGTGGCGAGGTGAGCGTGGGCGGATGGTAGCAGCGCCGTCGCCGGCAACGGATTCACGCTGCGGTGCAGGCATCCAAGCAGCGAAAGCAGCGGCGATCCTGGCGCTGCGATCGACCGATCGCTCGACAAGATTGCCAACCATCAGATGCATGCACGAGGCTATAAACCCCGTAAAAACAGCCATCTGCGTGCTACGGTTCGTAGGCCCTTGGGGAGTAGTCGGCTTGCGTTTTTTTACGCAAGCGCGCGCGTCAACACACTCGGCATGTCTGCCGTGGCGCGTGCTGCCCGGGATCGGTTTGCGATGCGTAAACCGATCCTGCGGTTGGCGAGACCATCGGCGAGCCGCGCACGCAGGCCGGGGTGCGGCTCGCCGTCGTCGCGCCCGGCCCGGAAGACCCGATGCCTCCTCTGTCCATCGTCCTGCTCGGCGTCGCGATGTCGACCGACGCGTTTGCCGTGGCGATCGGCCGCGGTGCGGCGATGCATCGGCCGCAGCTGCGCGACGCGCTGCGTGCCGGGCTGATCTTCGGTGGCATCGAGGGCCTGACGCCGCTGCTCGGCTGGCTGCTCGGCAGCATCGCGATAGGCCATGTCGCGGCCTGGGACCACTGGATCGCGTTCGCGCTGCTCGGCCTGCTCGGCGTGCGCATGATCGTCGCCGGGCTGCGCGGCAATGACGACGATCGCCACGGCGCGACGGACGCCGCGCGCAGCCATGGCTTCTGGAGCCTGGCGGCGATCGGATTTGCGACCAGCATCGACGCCATGGCGGTCGGCGTCGGGCTGGCCTTCACCGAGGTTGACATCGTCATGGTGTCGGCGGTGATCGCGCTGACCACGCTGCTCATGGTCACCGCCGGCATCCTGCTTGGCCGCGCGCTCGGTCGGCTCGCCGGCCGTTGGGCCGAGGTGGCCGGTGGCGTGGTGTTGACCGCGCTTGGCGCGCTGATCCTGCACGGGCATCTGGCCGCGTAGCGCGCGGCGCTGCCGGCTGCGGCCTTACGCCGGCGTAAGGCGGTTCGCGATATTCTCCGCAGCGTTGTCGCGATCGCCTCCGATCCGCAGCCCAACCAACGCCATCCGGAGACACCATGCCCCGCCTGACCACCCACGACCTGCACGCGCTGCTGGCCGAGCGCCATGCCGGCTCGACCGCGATGACCATCGAGCTGATCGACGCCGCCGAACCCGCCATCAACCTGGTGCTGCACGACTACGGCGACATGGAGGTGCAGATCGCCGCCTCGGGCGCGCAAGTCTTCGTCTCGACCGTGCTCGCGCCGGCCGACCGGGTCAGCGACCGCGCCGGACTCAACGACGCCTGCATGCGCCTGAACCCGCTCAATCCGCTGTCCAATCTCGGGCTGATGCACAGCGACGGGCAGGACCTGTATGTGGTGTTCGGCGAGCTGTCGTCGAGTTCGGAGATCGAGCAGATCGACGAGGAGATCCAGGCCCTGGCCGACAACACGATCGCCGCGGTCGAATCTCTTAAGCCGTTCTTCCGCTGAACACGCTGTATTGAACACTCTCCACTGAACATCCTTCATTGAGCGATCGACCATGAGCATTCTTTCCAAACTGTTCACGCTGTTCCGCGGTGCCGCGCACGAGACCGGCCAGAAGGCCGTCGACGCCAACGCGCTGCGCATCCTCGATCAGGAAGTGCGCGACGCCGGCAGCGAACTCACGCGCTCGCGCGAGGAGCTGACCAAACTGATGGCGCAAAGCAAGCTCGCCCAGCAAAAGATCGCCGCGCGCGCCGACAAGCGCGCCGAATACACCCGCTATATCGAAGGCGCGCTGGCCAGGAACGATGAAGCGCTGGCGCGCGAGGTGGCCGAAAAACTCGCGCCGCTGGAAGCCGAAGACCGCACCGACAACACCGCGCAAGCCCAACTCGGCACGGCGATCGCCACGCTGAAGGTGATGATCCAGAAGGCCGAGTCGCAGCTGCGCGGGATGCGTCAGCAGATCGACACCGTCAAGGCCACCGAAGCCGTGCAGCGCGCGCAGTCGACGATCGCCGCCAGGCATGCCGGCGCCAACAGCAAGATGGGTTCGGCGCTGGAATCGCTCGACCGCATCAAGGGCCGTCAGGCCGAGATGAGCGCGCGTCTCGAGGCCTCCGAGGAGCTGGAAAGCACGACCGGCGACGGCGATCTCAACAAGCGCCTGGCCGTCGCCGGTCTGCTGTCCAGCGATGCCAACGCCGATGCCGTGCTGGCGCGCTTCCGCAAGCCGCAGCAGCTCGGCCACGACACCATCGAGGCCCGCGTGCTGCCGTCACCCGAACGCGTCGAGGCGCCACGGCTGTCGGTCACCGACGACAACAAGGCGCAGCCCTGAGCGATGATGCGGCCGGCTGGCGGTAACCATCTTGTCGCGACTGCGCGTGCCTCGACGGCATGCGCGGCGGTGAGCGCGCGCGTGTCGATTGCATGCGTCGCGCAAGCGATGCGGATGCGGTGTCGATGAGCCTGTTCGGTACCTTGTTTTCGCGCATGCCCAAGGCCGCCGCGCCCGCCGTCGCGGATGCGAACGCCCTGCCGCATGCGCTGCCGCTGGGCCTGCGCATCGGCGGGCAGGTGCAGTTCGACCGCACGATATATCGCGTCGCGCCCGACGCGATGACCGCCGAGCTGCCCGACGGCTTCCAGGGCATCGCCTGCTACGGCCACATCGACCTCGGCGACGGCTATGCGCTGCATCGCTTCTATGTCGACGACGATGCCTATGTGCAGGTCAGCACGGTCGGCGGCGAGGCCGACGGCATCACCGCATTTGTGTTTATCGAAACGGTCAATCCACCGACCAAGCAAGCATTCCAGCAGTTCGTGCAGCAGCACGACCATCTCGGCGCGCTGCGCATCGACTACGCCGGCCACGCGTGGACGCGCAGCACCAATTCCACCGCCGGCGACGAGCGCATCCCGGCGATGGCCTACGACGAGGTGCTGTACCGCCATCAGCCGCCGCGTCGCGACGACGACCTCACCCACTACGCGATGCTGTACCGCCGCGACGTGGCGCGGCTCGATCGCGACGAATTTCTGCTGGTCACCGCCGAGGACTCCGGCCCCAACGAGTTTTGCGTCACCTACGCCGTCGGCA
>JBOHYD010000319.1:0-8989 GCA_050737635.1 Luteimonas sp.
GAATCTGCTCCGGCGCGCCTCCACCAAGCACTCGCTGCGTGCGCGGCGCAAGGTGGCGGCATGGAACGATGACTTCCTCGCCAGCCTCGTCACTTCATGAAGGCGCTGTTCACCCGATTGCCCTGCGCGCACTCGCCTGATGCATCGACTCCTGCGCCGTGAAGGGCTAGTGTAGTGCTTCACTCTGCTTGAACCATGCAAAACCCAGCGTTTCTGCGGTTTTCGTGGCGATTTTAAGTTCCATCAACAACGCAGCACTACACTAGCTTGGCGGCGTCGCGAGGCAAGCGCCGCGACAGCCGCCAAGCTAGCCGGTGCTCGGCGGCTCGCCGACGGTCGTCGATGCCGCGGCTGCACGCCGCGCGGCGGCCTGCTCGCGCAGCCGGCGCAACTCTTGCGGGTCGAGGATCATGCTGTCGTCGCGGCTTTGGCTGCCGATGCGCTGCGCCAGCAGGCCCATGATCCACGCAATGACGAAACCGAGGGCGGCCAGCAGCGAGACCACCGCGAGTGCCACCGACGGCGAATAGAACGCGAACACGAACGCCGCGATGGCGAGCAACAGGTACAGCCAGATCATGGTTTCCGCTCCCTGGGTCGATCGCCCAAGCCTGACGCGAAACGACAGTCTAACCGCTTGCCGCGCGCGCGAAAGCCACGTCACGTCACGTCGCGGATCCGCCGCCGGCATTGGCCGCGACTGTTGGACGCCTACAGCAGCGGCGCGCCGAGTCGCGCGAGCGCTTCGGGCAGCCGCGCCCGCAGCAGGCGTCGATCGCGGTCGGCGCGCACGCGCGGCGCATCGGTCAGATAGCGCTCGGTCAGCGCCGCGAGCTCGGCGGCCACGGTGGCGTCGTTGAACAATATCGCGACCTCGAAGTTCAGTCGGAAGCTGCGGTTGTCGAAATTGGCGGTGCCAAGCATCGCTAGGTGGTCGTCGATCAGCAGCGCCTTGGTGTGCAGCAGGCGCGGGCCGTACTCGTAAACCTTGACCCCGGCGTTGAGCAGCTCGTCGAAGTACGAGCGCGCGGCAAGGGTCACCAGCCGGCTGTCGCCGCGTCGGGGCACCAGCACGCGCACGTCGAGACCGCCGAGCGCGGCGTTGGTCAGCGCCATCATCGCCGCCTCACCGGGCACGAAGTACGGCGTGATCAGCCACACCCGCGTGCGCGCGGCGTGGATCATGCTGACCTGCATGCGGTGGATCGCCTCCCACGACGAATCCGGCCCGGACGGCACCACCTGCGCGGCGACCGGGCCCGGCATGGCCGACGGCGCGGCGCGGGTGAGCGCGGCGGCGATGCCGCGGCTGTGGGTGACATACATCCAGTCCTCGACAAACACCACCTGCAGCATCCGCACCACGTCGCCGTCGACGCGCACGTGCAGATCGCGATACGCGTCGTCGCGCAGCGCGTCGTTTTCGTCGTCGGTGACGTTGATGCCGCCGGTGTAGCCGATGCGGCCGTCGATCACCGCGATCTTGCGGTGGGTACGCAGATTGATCCAGGTGCGCGTCCAAATTTTGCCGAAACGCGGCGGATGGAAACGCGCGAACTCGCCGCCAACCGCGGTCAGCGGCGCGAAAAACCGCGCATCGGCGTTGGGCGAACCGACCGCATCGACCAGCACGCGCACGCTGACGCCGGCGCGTGCGCGTGCGACCAGCGCGTCGCGCAGCCGCGTACCGGTGCGGTCGGGCTCGTAAATGTAGTACTCCAGGTGCACATGCTGGCGGGCGCGGCCGATATCGTCGATCAGCGCGTCGTAGGCCGCCGCGCCATCGATCAGAAGCCGCACCGACTGTGCTGACGACGGCGGCAGATCGGTCATTGACTGGCCGAGCTTCGCGAGTTCGGTGCATTCCGCGCCACCCGAGGCGCTGTGGCGCTCGTCGCGCGCGAGCTGATGGTGACGGCGGCGCAGGCGGTGGCGCGTGAGCTTCTGCGGGCCGAACACCTGATAGATCAACAAGCCCAGGTACGGCAGGGCTGCAAGGCCGAGCAGCCAGCTCAGGGTCGCCGCCGGTTCGCGCTTCTGCAGCACGATCCAGCCGCCGAGCAGCACCAGATACGTCACCCACAGCAGGATCAGGTAGAGCATCAGGTGCGGGATTGCCGAAAGCGCATCGCGCAGCGGCTGCAACCAGTCGAGCATAATCGGTGTCCGCCCGTCGCACAGGCTGCGACGCCAGCCCGCTAGGCTACGTGGATGCGCAATCACGGCAAAGTGCCACCAGCGATCCACCGCCTCGGCGACGCCCATGTCGGCGGTGCGATTAAGGGCCGCGGCACGGCCTCGGCGGTGGCCGGGCGCTACGAGACCCGTGTCGCGCACGCGCAGGACGACGGCTGGGGATCGGTGTACGACCTCACCGACGCGAGCGGCGACGCCGCCACGCCGCCGCGCCCGGCCACCGAAGTGCGCGAGGAGCGCGCGCGCCGCATCGTCAGTCGCAACGATTCGCCGGACATCGCGTTCGGCCAGTCGGTCAACCCCTACCGCGGCTGCGAGCATGGCTGCGTGTACTGCTTTGCGCGGCCGTCGCACGCCTACCTCGGGTTGTCGCCGGGGCTGGATTTCGAGACCAAACTCAGCGCCAAGACCAATGCCGCGCAACGCCTGCGCGCCGAGCTGGCCAGACCGTCCTACCGCTGCACGCCGATCGCGCTCGGCATCAACACCGACGCCTACCAGCCGATCGAGCGCCGCTACCGCATCACCCGCGAAGTGCTCGAAGTGCTCGCCGAGTGCCGCCATCCGGTCAGCCTGATCACCAAGAGCTCGCTGGTGCTGCGCGATCTCGATGTGTTGGCGCCGATGGCCGCGCAGCGGCTGGTCACGGTGTACGTGTCGGTGACCACGCTCGACAACCGGCTGTCGGCGAAGCTCGAGCCGCGCGCGGCGGCACCGCACACGCGCCTGAAGACGATCCGCGCGCTGCACGACGCCGGGGTGCCGGTCGGCACGCTGGTCGCGCCGGTGATCCCGATGATCACCGATCGCGATCTCGAGGCCATCCTCGAAGCGGCATACGCTGCCGGTGCGCGCGCCGCCGGCTATGTGCTGTTGCGCCTGCCGCACGAGCTCAAGCAGGTGTGGCGCGAATGGCTGCAGCTGCATTACCCCGAGCGTGCCCAGCATGTGATGAGCCTGATCCAGCAGATGCGCGGCGGCCGCGACTACGACAGCGCGTTTGGCACGCGGATGCGCGGTGAAGGCCCGTTCGCGGACCTGATCGCGATGCGCTTCGCGAAGGCGTATCGCCGCTGCGGTTACGGCCGGCTACCGGCGCTGGACGCGAGCGGTTTTGTCGCGCCGGCCACGGCACCGGCACCGGGCGCGGCGGTACAGGGCGATTTGTTCTGAGCCTGCGATCGGGCAGCGCGCGATGCGGTTCAGGGGCATGAGTCGCCGTGAAGACGCTTGCGTCGTGACACGCGCAGGCCATGGACGCGCTGTCGACGGCCCTGCTGGCTAGCGTGCGGTCCGTGGTTTGCAGGACCCGCCGATGCGCAGCGCCGACACTCCGACGACAGGGACGCGACATCGAAGCGTGGCATCGGCAGTGTGTTCCATCTCGAACTGCTGGCGGTGCACGCGGCCGGAGACAAGGGCTGAGCGCTCTGCGGATCGGTGCGTGCGGTCGATCGTGCGCCACGGTGCAGCAGCGCGAACAGGCAGGCGCTCAGCCCGCGCCGCAATTTTGTATTTTCTGCCGCTGCCGCACGGACACGAGCGAGGGCGCGCCCGTGATAAATTGCGGATGCGCTGCCGCAACGCATGTGCTTGCGTCAGCATCTGCTGGTATCCCTTTACAGGTCCTGGGAGATTTGCCATGTCGTCTTTTACGCCTCGCCTCCGAATCGCACTTGCCGTCATTCTGCCCTGGCTGCTGGTTGTTGCAGTGGCCGTGGCCCAACCCGCCCCCGAGAGCGTGCAGGTCACTGCGATCACGTCGGCGCTTTCCGGGCCGGTAGGCATCACCCATCCTGGCGACGGTACGCAACGGCTTTTCGTCATCCAGCAGGGCGGTGCGATCCGAGTAGTGCGCAACGGTGCGTTGAATACCGCCGCTTATCTGACCGTCAGCACCAACACCCAATGTCGCGAGACCCCAACCAGTGCGCTGCAGGCGACCGGCTTCGTGAACGGCGGCGAACAAGGACTGCTCGGATTAGCGTTTCATCCCGACTTCGCGCGCAACGGCCAGTTCTTCGTCAACTATACCGGCGCTGCCGGAGATACTGTCATCGCCCGCTATACCGTCAGCAATCCGAATACCGATGTCGTGTCGGCGGCCGACCAAGCCAGTTGCCTGGTCGTCCTACGCGTCGATCAGGAGTTTGCCAACCATAACGGCGGTAATCTCTTGTTCGGGCCCGATCGTCTGCTGTATATCGGGCTCGGCGACGGCGGTAGCGCCAACGACCCCTGCAATCGCGCGCAGACACTGGATCCAGCGACACTCAACACCGCGGACACGTGCGCGCCCGACCTGGCGTTCACCGATCCGGACGGCAACGGTGCGACCGATCGTCGTACAACCACATCCGCCCTGCTCGGAAAGATCCTGCGCATCGACGTCGACCGTTCCACCGCGGCCGGGGCCGGCGCCAACGGCTTGTGCGGCAGCGACCTCAATGGCTCCGCCGACTACGCCATCCCGCCGACCAACCCTTTCGTCGGCGCCGGCGCGCGTGCATGCGGCGAGGTCTACACGTACGGGATGCGCAATCCGTGGCGGTTCAGCTTCGACCGCCTAACCGGCGATCTGATTGTCGGTGATGTCGGCCAGGATCGTTGGGAGGAGATCAATTTCCTGGCTGCGAATGCGAATGGCCGCGAAGCTGGCAACGGCGTCAACTTCGACTGGAATGCCTGTGAAGGCCGGCACCTGCGCGGGAGTTGCACTAACCTGTGTCCCTCGCCATCGACCGCCGAGGTCATCATCACCTACAGCACCCGCAACAGCTGTCCGGGCACGCTTTCTGGTAGTTCGATCACCGGTGGCTATCGTTATCGCGGGCCCGATCCGTTGCTGCAAGGCGTGTACTTCTACGGCGATGCCGCGCGCAGCCGGGTGCGCATGTCGGTCGATACCGGCAACGGCTGGGTGCAACCGACCAGCAATGTCGAAGTGCCGGCGGCCAGTGTCCCGGCGCTGGCCGGGGTCGTGGTTGCATTCGGCGAGGACCAGGCCGGCGCACTGTATGTTGTCGGCGGCAATACCCTGTATCGACTAGGCATTGCCTCCGCAGGTCTCGCCGACGCAGATACGGAGGATTGAATTTCCTCAGCGCGGTCGCTTGCCTGCTTCAGCTGCTCGCGGTAGCACGGGTTGGTGGAGGCGCGGATACGTGCGTCGCTGGATACGGAGCTTGCCGGGGTCGATCTGACGGATGAGATTGAGCGCGGCGCGTCGGATCAAGGTCAGGTTGCTGGCCGAGTGACGTCGCGGCTTAGGCAAGAGGGAACATAGCGCGATGGCCCTGCCACGCATCCCCTGCCGGTTCGCGCAGGGCCACCGCGCGGCGGTCGAGCAGGTCGGACAGCGGATCGATGCGGGCGTCCTCGAGCAGGGCGGGCGTGGCCATCGGAGGTGGCGGAGATCCGCGGCAGTGGGACGACAGAGGAGGGTGGAACGGCGTCCGGTCACCGCTGCGGCGCGTCAGCCGCCGCCGTATAGCGCGTCGGCGCGCTGAAATAAAATCCAGCTGGTCGCGATGAACTTGTCGGCGCCGCGCGGCCGGTTGCCGCGGTGGGTGTGGGTGAACGCGGTCGGCGCGATCAACAGCGATCCGGTGCGCGGCGCGATCTTGCGCTGCTGAAACATGAATTCGGTTTCGCCATCGTCGAAATCGTCGTTGAGATACATCGTCCACAGCAGATGCCGATGCAGGGTTTCGGCGTTCGCGTCCTTCGGATACAGCTCGCAGTGCCAGTACGGATAGCCGCCCTCGCCGTCGCGGTACCACTGCAGATTGATCGTGCCCGGACGCAGGCAGACGCGTGCGAGCTCACCGAGGCCGGCGTCGTCCATCGCTGCGATGTCGTCGGCGGTGAGCCGTCGCGGCACGCCATCGGCGTCGGGCTGCTGCAGCATCAGCGGCGCGATCAGCGCCTGCGGATACGCGTGCAGGTAGGCAAGCAGGCCGCCATACACGGCGACGTTGAGCGCCTGCTCGACGTCGGCCCAGTCGGCACGGCCAGCCAGCGACAGGTCGCGGCTGTGCTTGAGCTCCGGAAACACACCGCCGCCGGTCTTGCCCGGCGCGAGCGCATCGCTGAGGCGCAAGCGTTCAACGATCGCCATGCAGGTTTCGCGCGGCAAGGCACCGTCGTAGACGGCAATGAAGTCGCGCGATGCAGACGGCGTGTCGACACTCATCGCACGGCGCCGCCGCCGTCGACGTGCAGGCGCTCGGCTGCGGTGCCCACCGAGCGTGGGTGCGCGCAGCACAAGAGTGATTGCGACACAGGATCGGCGAATGTCGGCACGCGGCAAACTCCTGACAGGAAAGACCTACTGCTCGGCAAAAGTGTAGCAACCGCGCTGCCGGCACAGTCGCCGCGCCGCGCCTCACCGCCGGAAACGGCTTGACCGGTGGCGCGGTCAACGCAGACTGCTGACACTAGGCTGGCAGCAGCATCGGCGCACAGTGGCGGCCCATGACCGACAGGCAGGCACTGCCCATGTCCGAGTCCATCCGCAGCAGCCGCTGCATGCGTATGACCCGAAGCGGCGGTCGAGCGTGACCACGACAGCTGCTGTCACCGAGCCGTGCTCGGCGCACCGGACCACGCGCGCGTTGCCGCGTCGGCGCGGTGTTCGGCTTGATGGTCGCTGCGAGTGCAGCTGCGGCTGCGAGTGCGGCCAGCACGGCCGTGCACGTCACCGCGGCTACCACCGATCCGGTCCGCGAAGGCAACAGCATGACCAATAGCACACTAACCCGCGCCACGATGCCGATCGTCGAGCTGCGCCAGTACACCCTGCAGCCCGGCCAGCGCGACGTGCTGATCGATCTCTTCGAGCGGCATTTGATCGAGCCGCAGCATGCCGCCGGCATGCAGGTGCTCGCGCATTTCCGCGATCTCGACGCAGCAGACCGTTTCGTGTGGTTTCGCGGTTTCGCCAGCATGGATGCGCGGGCGTCGTCGCTGCCGCGTTTCTACATCGACGGCGATGCATGGAAGACGCATCGCGATGCGGCCAACGCGACGATGATCGATTCCGACAACGTGCTGCTGCTGCGCGAAGCGCGTCCGGGCAGCGGATTTGCCGCCGCGACCGCACCGCGGCCGCGGATCGATGCACCGGCGACGTCGACGGCGCGGGTGGTCGTCACCACCTATGCGTTCGCGGCAGCGGTGGACGATGCGTTCCTCGACTTCTTCGACGCGACCATGGCACCGCAAATCGCGGCCACCGGCGCGCGACTGCTGGCGACGTATGCGAGCGCGGACAGCGCCAACAACTTTCCGCGGCTGCCGGTGCGTGAAGGCGAACACGTGTTCGTGTGGGTGGCGGCCTTCGACGGCGACGCCGCCGTCGCACGTCATGCCGCCTTCGTGCGCAGTTCGCTGTACTGGCGCGATGCGGTCGAAGCGCGATTGTCACAGTGGCTGATCGCGCCGGCCGAGGTGCGTCGTCTGATGCCGGCGGCGCGCTCGCTGGTGCAGGGCGGTGCGCAGACGCCATGAGCGAATGACATCGAGCCGCCGGGATTGAGTCGACGGCGGCGGCGCGCGATCATGCCGGGTGCGCCGCGCCGACCGCCTGTTCCTGATCATCCACGCGCTGCGCGGACGTCGCGCGGCGCTGACGGCGCGCGCGCTGGCCGACACCCTGCGCGTGTCGCTGCGCACGGTGTACCGCGACATCGCCGACCTGCAGCTGTCCGGCGTGCCGGTCGAGGGTGCCGCTGGCGTCGGTTACCTGCTACGCAAGGGAGCGGATATCCCACCGCTGATGTTCAACAGCGATGAGCTCGAGGCGCTGGTGGTCGGCACGCGCTTCGTGCAGGCGTTTGGTGGTGAGCGGCTGGGCCTGAATGCGCGCGCGGCGCTGCTGAAGATCGAGGCGGTGCTGCCGCCGGAGCTGCGCGAACGCAGCCGTCGCACGCGCATCTTCGCGCCGAGCGTGTCGAGCCGGATCGAGGCCAGCGGCATCATCGACCGCTTGCACGCGGCAATCACCGCGCGCAGCGTGCTGCGGCTGGACTATCGCGACAGTCACGAACAGATCACCGTGCGCGACGTCGAGCCGCTGTGCCTGGCGTTTTGGGGCAGCGCCTGGACGCTTGGCGGCTGGTGCCGGCTGCGCCAGGACTTCCGCAATTTCCGGCCCGACCGCATCGTCGCGATCCATATTACCGACGCGTGTTTCGACGACACCCCTGCGCGCGGACTGGAGGCCTACTTGCGCACGACCGGGGCGTGATGGCGAGCGCAGGAACGAGTCTGGCAGGCGATGGAGCGCGGGCGGGAAGACTGACGCCGGCGACGGAAGATTCGCGGATCAGCGCCCTTGTCTGAGTGAAGCGAGCGGACGCGCATCGGCGTGGTCTGCGAGGATATGCGGCATGACCGGCGACGCAGACCGCGAGGACCAACCACCACACGCCGACACCATCGTCGCGATCGCCACCGCGTCGGGTGCCGGCGGCATCGGCATCGTGCGGCTGTCGGGGCCGCGTGCGGTCGCGATCGCAGAGAGCGTCTGCGCGGGACGCTTGACGCCGCGCGTCGCGCAGCGCGTGCGCTTCGCCGATGGCGACGGCGACACCATCGACGACGGTATCGCGCTGCTGTTCCGCGCGCCGGCCAGCTACACCGGCGAGGACGTGGTCGAACTGCAAGCGCACGGCAGTCCGGCGCTGCTCGCGCAGCTGGTCGCGCGCTGCCAGGCGCTCGGCGCGCGCGGCGCGCGGCCGGGTGAGTTCAGCGAGCGTGCGTTCGTCAACGGCAAGCTCGACCTCGCGCA
>JBOHYD010000320.1:0-4014 GCA_050737635.1 Luteimonas sp.
GTGTCACGCTGGGTCCCGCGTGCGCCGGGATGACGACCTTGGCTGTCGTGGCCGCCGGCGACCGGGACGCAGACAGTAGACAGACCCGACATCAGCCCGTACTCTCGTCGTCAGTTGCAGAGCCGGAACGCAGCGGCGCGTCGCTATCCGACGCCCGATTCGCTGCCCCCACCCGGCCCGGCCCGATGCTCCTTATCGCCTTCGCCCGCCGCCGCTGTCCGCGGCGATTGAGTGGCATGGCATCCGGCCATCGCACCCGTTGCAACTGGCGACAATCCACCGTCGCAACCCCGCATCACGCTGCATGACCCGGCCACGGCCGCATACCTGCACGACCTGTAATTCAGTGGCCCGGAGGGGCCGCGCTCGCATGACTCGACCCCTCGCGCCCGACGCGCCCCCGCACAACCACGCCATCGCGCATCCGCAACAGCAGGAAATGCCGCTGGCGGTGGTGCACGGCCAGGCCGTGCTGCAGATCCCGCACGATCTGTACATCCCGCCGGACGCGCTGGAAGTGATCCTCGACGCCTTCGAGGGCCCGCTCGACCTGCTGCTGTACCTGATCCGCCGCCAGAACCTCGAGATCCTCGACATTCCGGTCGCGGAGATCACCCGCCAGTACGTCGCCTACATCGGCGCGATGCAGGATATGCGCTTTGAACTGGCCGCCGAGTACCTAGTGATGGCCGCGATCCTCGCCGAGATCAAGTCGCGGATGCTGCTGCCGCGGCCGCCAAGCGACGAGGGGCTCGAAGACGATCCGCGCGCCGACCTCGTGCGCCGGCTGCAGGAGTACGAGCGCTTCAAGCAAGCCGCCGAAGACATCGACGCCCTGCCCCGTCAGGACCGCGACACCACCGGCGCGCAGGCCTTCGTGCCCGACCGCGCGTCGATCAAGCGGCCGCCGCCGGTCGAGCTGCGCGAAATGCTGCTGGCGCTGCATGACGTGCTGCGCCGTGCCGAGCTGTTCACCGGCCATGCGATCCAGCGCGATGCGCTCAGCGTGCGCCAGCGCATGGGCGAGCTGCTGGCGCGGCTGGCCGACGGCAAGTTCCATCGTTTCGAGTCGCTGTTTGACGCCAGCGAAGGCCGGCTCGGGGTGGTGGTGACGTTCCTGTCGATGCTCGAACTCGCCAAGGAGCGCCTGCTCGACATCGTGCAGGAAATCGCCGACGGCAAGCACCCGGCCAACACCGCGCTCGCGCCGATCTATCTGAAATCGCTGGCAATCTCAGATGGCAGCGCGGAAACGCTGGGGCTGTCGAGCGAGTTCGATGACGACGCCGAGGCCGCGAATGACGATGGCTGAGGGGTTTTCTCCTGCCTTCACGGCGGTGCAGGGCAGCGCTTGCGCAGCGCAGGTTCGCACCACGATGGCCGCCCCGCACGCGCCGCGCAACCGGACAGGCCGGGATGGGGATGGTGGTCGTCCACGCCGCGAGGATCTCTGCACTTCGATCACACCATTTGCGCCCAACCCGGCCCTTGAAGGGGAGGGCCAATACCGATGATTGAGCCTTCACTCGATCACAACGCCATCGATCACAACGCCATGGACCCACACCTCGTCAAGCGCATCGTCGAGGCCGCCCTGCTCGCCTCCGGCCAGCCGCTGACGCTCGCGCAGCTGCACGGCCTGTTTGCGCTCGACCAGCAAGCCCCCGAGGGCAGCATCGCGCAGGCCATCGGAGCTCTGCAAACGGAATGCGCCGAACGCGGCATCGAGCTGGTCGAACTGGCCTCGGGCTGGCGGTTTCAGATCAAGGCCGACGTGCACGCCTGGGTCGCACGGCTGTGGACCGAGCGGCAGACCAAATACACCCGCTCCACGCTGGAGACGCTAGCGTTGATCGCCTACCGCCAGCCGATCACCCGCGGCGAGATCGAACAGGTGCGCGGCGTGGCGACCAATAGCACTATCATCAAGGCGCTGGAAGAACGCGAATGGATCCGCGTCGTCGGCCATCGCGACATCCCCGGCCGTCCGGAGCTGCTCGGCACCACCCGGGGCTTTCTCGATTACTTCGGCCTGAAGCGGCTGGATGAACTGCCGGCGCTGTCGGAGCTGAAGGATTTCGGCGAACTCGACCCGCAGTTCCAGTTTGACGGCAAGCCCAATACCGCGACCATGACGCTCGGAAATGTCGCGCTCGACGGCGATGCCGGCACCGGTCCGCAGACCAACAACGACGCCGACGATCAGTCGACGGATGCGCTCGCCGCCGACGGCGATCTCAGCGATACAGATACAGATACAGATACAGATACAGATACCGACAGCGCCGTCGCGATCGAATCCAGCCGCACCGATCAGGTCCGCGCAGCGGACGCTTCCACCCCAGCCACCGACGCATCCAACGACCCCGCCCTCGCCGACGACGGCGACAGCACCCGGAGCCAGCAATGAAAGAACCCATCGACAAAACCCGCAAACTGTCGCTGAAACGCGGCGATGAGACGACCTCCGACACGCCGAAACTCGAAGAGCGCCTGCACAAGGTGCTGGCGCAGGCGGGCCTGGGCTCGCGGCGCGCGCTTGAGCAGCGCATCAGTGACGGCCTGATCCAGGTCAACGGCGAGGTCGCACAGACCGGCATGTCGATCCGCGGCGGCGACCGCGTCGAACTCGACGGCAAGGTCTTCGTCGCCAGCGCCTTGACCGACCCGTCGCGGGTGCTGATCTACAACAAGCCCGAGGGCGAGGTCACCACCCGCGAGGATCCCGAAGGCCGGCCGACCATCTTCGAGGCGCTGCCGGCGCTGAAAGGTGCGCGCTGGATCGCGATCGGCCGGCTTGACATCAACACCACCGGCCTGCTGTTGCTGACCACCGACGGCGAATTCGCCAACGCGATGATGCATCCGTCGTTCGAGATCGAGCGCGAATACGTGTGCCGCGTGCGCGCCCCCGAGGGCGAGGAGACCGTCTCGGAAAAAATCGTCGAGCGCCTGCGTCGCGGCGTCGTGCTGGAGGACGGCCCGGCCAAGTTCGATCAGATCAAGCGCATCGGCGGCACCGATTCCAACGAGTGGTTTCAGGTCCTGCTGACCGAGGGCCGCAACCGCGAGGTGCGCCGGCTGTGGGAGTCGCAGGGCTGCCAGGTCAGCCGCCTCAAACGCGTGCGCTACGGCTCGGTGTCGCTGCCGCAACCGCTGCTGCGCGGGCAATCGCAGGAGTTGTCCGACGACAAGGTCGAAGCGCTGCGCCGCGAATTGAAACTCGAAGAAGGCCCGCCGCCGGCGCTCACCCTGCAGCCGGTGATCGGCCAGCGCAAGGCCGCCAAATCGACGGTGAACGTCAGCGGCCATGCCAAATCCAACGGCTACGTCGGCGGCCACAGCACGGCCGACGAAGGCCGCGAGCTGCGCCGTTTCGACCACGTCCGCGAGGACCGCGGTCGCGGCAAGTTCGGCAACAAGGGCGGGGTTGGTAAAGGCGGGCACGGCGGCCTGACCGTTAGCGGCGAGGCGGCCGCCAAGCAGTCGCAGAAACCGTTCAAGCAACGCACCGACAAGGGCGCGCGCGCACTGCCGGAAGGCAATCCGGCGGCGTTCCGCACCTGGTACGTGCCCGACGGCGTCGACACCGGCCCGACCGGCCATCGCAACGCCGGTCCCGGCGCGCCGCGCAAACCCTATGGCAAGCCCAGCGGCGGTCAGGGACGTCCCGGTGCCGGCGGCAATCGACCGTTCGGCGATCGTCCGCCCGGCGCGCGCGGACGCAGCGGTCCCGGCGGCGACGCACGCGGTCCGGGCGGTCCCGGCGCACGCGGTCCGAGCCAGGGCGCCAAACCCGCCGCCCGCGCGCCGCGTCCGTACGGACATCCCGGCAATGCGCCGAGTTTTCCGTCCGATCACGCCAACCCGAGTTCCAGCCCCTGGGACAAGCCGCAGGGCCAGCGTCCGCAGGGACGTCCCGGCGGCCGTCCGGGTGGACCGAATGCCGGCCCGAGACCGGGAGCCCGTCCCGGTGGCAACCGTCCCACCGGCCCCGGCGGCGCGCGTCCGGGC
>JBOHYD010000321.1:0-2630 GCA_050737635.1 Luteimonas sp.
TTCGATCACCCTCAGCCTGGCCGCACTCGGCTGGGTGACGCCGGCATCGCGCTGGGTCGAGGCGTCGATCGCGCTCAGCGTGCTGCTCGCCGCGCTCAATAACATCAGGCCGCTGGTCAAGCGGCGGCTGTGGCTGCTCGGCTTCGCGTTCGGGCTGATCCACGGCTTCGGCTTTGCCGGCGCGCTCGGCGAGCTGGGTCTGCCGAAGGGACAGTGGCTGCTGGCGCTGTTTTCGTTCAACCTCGGCGTCGAGATCGGCCAGCTCAGCGTGGTCGCGGTCGTGCTGCCGCTGCTGTTGGCCGTGCGCCGGCAGCCCTGGTACCCGCATATCGCGATGCCGCTGCTGTCGCTGGCGATCGCCGCGCTGGCCGGCAGCTGGTTGGTGCAGCGGCTGAGCGGCTGACACATCCGGCGGGTGAACGGATCGGCTGTGCGGTGTGCCGTCTGCGTGGGAGCAGCCATGGCTGCGACCCGTCATCGCCGGGAGAGCCCGTCGCGGCCATCGCCGCTCCCACAAAAAAGCCGCTCCCGCAGCAGTGGGCGCGCTGGCCAATCCGGTTGCCGCGGCACGTGCGCGTAGACTAGACGACCCCCGAATGCGCCTGCCGGTGCGAAAGAGACCGTCATGAGCACCGAACCCACCACGCCCTCGGCGGCCATCGCCAGCGCCAGCTTCGCCGACCTCGGCCTGCCCGAGCATCTGCTGAAGGCACTGGCCTCGGTCGGTTACGAGTCGCCGTCGCCGATCCAGGCCGCGACGATTCCGCCGCTGGTCGCCGGCCGCGACATGCTCGGCCAGGCGCAGACCGGCACCGGCAAGACCGCCGCGTTCGCGCTGCCGATCCTCGCGTCGATCGACCTATCGCAGACCCGTCCGCAGGCACTGGTGCTGGCACCGACCCGCGAACTGGCGATCCAGGTCGCGGAAGCATTCCACAAATACGCCGCGCACCTGCCCGGCTTCCACGTGCTGCCGATCTACGGCGGCCAGGGCTACGGCCCGCAGCTCGCCGCGCTCAAGCGTGGCGTGCACGTCGTCGTCGGCACGCCGGGGCGGGTGATCGATCACCTGACCCGCGGCACGCTTGACCTGTCGCAGCTCAAGTGCCTGGTGCTCGACGAAGCCGACGAAATGCTGCGCATGGGCTTCATCGACGATGTCGAAACAGTGCTCAAGCAGACGCCGGAAGCGCGCCAGGTGGCGCTGTTCTCGGCGACCATGCCCACCCAGATCCGCCGCATCGCGCAAACCTATTTGAAGAACCCGGTCGAGATCGCGATCAAGTCGACCACGACCACCGCGACCAACATCCGCCAGCGCTACTGGATGGTCAGCGGCGTCAACAAGCTCGACGCACTGACCCGCATCCTCGAAGCCGAAACCTACGACGGCATGCTGGTGTTCGCGCGCACCAAGCTCGGCGCCCAGGAACTCGCCGAAAAACTCGCCGCGCGCGGACTGTCGGCCGCCGCGATCCACGGCGACGTCGAGCAGAAGCAGCGCGAGAAGATGGTGCAATCGCTGAAGGACGGCCGTATCGACATCCTGGTCGCCACCGACGTCGCCGCGCGCGGGCTCGACGTCGAGCGCATCAGCCACGTGCTGAACTACGACATCCCTTACGACACCGAAAGCTATGTGCACCGCATCGGCCGCACCGGGCGCGCCGGGCGCAGCGGCGAGGCGATTGTGTTCGTCGCGCCGCGCGAACGCGGCATGCTCGGCGCGATCGAGCGCGCCACAAGGCAGAAGATCGAGCCGATGCAGCTGCCGAGTGTCGACGCGGTCAACGACCAGCGCGTGGCGCGCTTCCTCGGCCGCATCGCCGGCGCGGCGGAGTCGTCGGATATTGGCCTGTACCGCGAACTGGTCGAGCGCTACGAGCGCGAACACAATGTGCCGGTCATCGAGATCGCCGCGGCGCTGGCCAAGCTGGTGCAGGGCGAGACGCCGCTACTGCTGCCGGCGGCACCGGAGCGCGCCGCGCCGGCGCGCTTCGACAACCAGCGTCCGGACGGCGCGCGTCCATCGCGCGACGACGGCTATGCGCCGCGGTCGCGCGAACCCTCGGCACGCGGCGATGCCCCGGCACGCCGCGATCTGGCGGCACGACGTCAGCATGACGCCGGATCGCGTCACGCCGACCGCCAGTTCACGCCGCCGACCGTCGCCGCTGACGGCCCGCACGCCATCGCACCGGCCCGCACCGACGGCGTGGCCGCATTCGCCGATGCGCCGTCGCCGCATCCGCGCCGCGACAGCGCGCCGCGCCCCCCGGCCGGCGCGGCCGAGCTCGGCATGGAAACTTTCCGCATCGAAGTCGGCCATGCGCATGGCGTGCAGCCGGGCAATATCGTCGGCGCGATCGCCAACGAGGCCGGGCTGGAGGGCGAGTACATCGGTCGCATCGACATCCGCGAGGACCACACGTTCATCGACCTGCCGCAGGGCATGCCCAAGGACGTGTTCCAGGATCTGCAGAAGACCTGGGTCTGCGGCCAGCAGCTGCGCATCAGCCGCGCCGGCGACGCGCCGGTGGAACTGCCGTACACCGCCGCGAAGAACGCGGGCAAGCCGGCCGAGCGGCCGACGCTGGGCTTCAACAAGCCGCAGGGCAAGCCTCCGCACC
>JBOHYD010000322.1:0-8139 GCA_050737635.1 Luteimonas sp.
TTGTCTTGCGCGCGCCTTCCAGCAGCGGTCGAATCCGCTCAAACTGGTCACGGCTGATGTCGCTGGGATAGGGCTGTCTCATTCGGCTATGGTCGCAGATGGGAGATGGATTTTAAACAGGCTCTAACAATTCAGGGTCTTCGTGAAAACGTGTGGGTGATTTTGCCCCATTTCACAGCTCCGGCAACATGCATGTCAGCACCTTGAGTCGCAGATTCTCTTCGTCGCGCAGGCCGTCGGCAAGATTTCTCGCATGACCGCGCAGGCCGAGGCGCTGCGCCTGCTCGCGGGCGCTGGCACGGAAAAACACGCCCTGCACGTGTCCTGCGATGAGCAAGCGCGCCGCGGTCATGCCGCGGGCGCCTCTGGGCCGCCGGTAGCGGCGATGGCAGCTTCGATCTCCTTCGCGGTCACTGGGCCGAGGAAGCGCTTGGCGACGCGGCCATCGGGCGCGATCAGGTAGGTCATCGGCAGGCCGCGCGGGGTGGCGAAATCCGCCGGCGGGTTTGTCACGTCGACGATCGCGATCGGATAGACGACCGGATTTTTGTGCAGAAACGCCTGCATGTCGGTCGCTGCGATGTCTTCGTAGGCCAGACCGACGACCTCGATGGTTTCGCGCATCGCGTCGAGCGCCGACAACTCGGGCATTTCCTTGCGGCACGGTGCGCACCAGGTCGCCCAGAAGTTGACCACCACCCACTTGCCGCGTTGCGCGGCGAGGTCGTAGGGCTTGCCGTCGACGGTGGTGGTGATCAGCCTCGGTATTGCAGGCTCGACACTGTCGGCCGTGGCATCGGCTGGTGAGGACGGCGACGGGGATGCGTCGGTGTCCGCCGTCGCCGGCGGGGTCTGCGCCGGCGGCACTGCATCGGCAGGCGGCGCGTCTGCGCGCGGGGTCGCGGCCGACGGCTTGTCGGCCGGTTTGCATGCGACGACGGCGAGCGTGCACAGGCACGCAAGGATCAGAGCACTGGCGACACGGGTCATGGCGATTCCTTCGGCAGGTCGTAGAAGCTGGACACGCGGTGTTTGAGCAATTCGCGCAGCGGCATGCGCAGGTCGTCAAGGATACGGATCGACGCGATGCCGAGCGCATCGTCGCGGCACGGCAGCCGTCCCTCGGTGACCGGGATGCGCAGCTGGCAGGCCTCGTAGAGTTCGGCCAGCGTCAGATCGTCGAGGTCGCGGGCGAGCAGCCATTCGCCGGATTCGCCGAGCGCAACCAAGCCGATCTCGCACAGCTGAAACAGCAGCTCCGAGGCCAGCGCGTCGGTGAGCATCGGTTCGAGTTCGAGAATCTGGTCGAGATGCAGGCCTTTGCCCTGCCGGCGTTGCAGCGCGAAGCGGCCGAGCAAGCGCAGCAGGCCGTACATCTCGTGGCCGACCGGCAGCCGCATCGACAGCGGCTGGTAGCGGAACGCCGACACCGACGACGCGAACGACGCCCCGAGCAGGATCGCGATCCAGCTGAAATACACCCATAGCAGAAAGATCGGCACGAACGCGAGTTGCGCGTAGATGGTCTGGTACGCGCCGAAGCTGCCGAGGTAGACGCCGATCCCCCACTTGACCAGTTCGGTCAGCACCACCGCAAGCAGCGCACCGACCAACGCGTGGCGCCACTGCACGATGCGGTGCGGCACCACGCGATAGATCGCGGTAAACGCGACCAGTTCGATCAGCATCGGCACCAGCCACAGCAGCGCGGCTTCGAGCCAGCGTCCGGATTGGGTGCGGAAGATTTCCAGCGCAAACAATCGCGTCGACAGCGCCAGACTGGCCGCGGCGACCAGCGCGCCGAGCGTGAGTACCGTCCAGTACACGAGAAAACGGCTGAATTTCGGCCGTGCCGTCTGCACCCGCCAGATCTTGTTGAACGTGGCCTCGACGCTGACCAGGGTGATCAATAGCGACACCACCAGCGCGATCACCCCGACCGCGGTGAGCTGGCCGGTGTTCTGCGAAAACTGCCGCAGCACGCCCTCGATCGCACGCGCCGATGACGGCACGAAATTGGAGAACACGTAATCGCTGAGCTTGTCGCTCCAGCGGTTGAATACCGGAAACGCCGACAGCACGCCGAACACCACCATGCTCAGCGGTACAAGCGCGAAGACCGTGGTGAACGACAGCGCGCCGGCGGATTCGAACAGCCGGTCGTCGAGAAAACGCCGCGACAGAAACCGCAGAAAAGTCGCGGCACGCGCACGGTCGCGCACGCGATCGCTCCAGCGGTACAGGGAATCGAGGGGCTCCATCGCCGGCAGCGTACCCGATGCGACTTCGCCGGGCATCGCCTATATCCTGCACGGCAGAGGTGGCAGATGCCCGACGTTCTAATCGTGTACTACAGCCGCGGCGGTTCGGTCGCAAAATTGGCACGGCACATCGCGCGCGGCGTCGGCGAGATCGACGGCATGACCGCGCGCGTGCGCAGCGTGCCGCCGGTGGCGGCGACCACCCAGACCGCAACGCCGCCGGTGCCCGACGACGGCGCGCCGTACGTACAATCACGCGATCTCAGCGAGTGCGCAGCATTGATGCTCGGCAGCCCAACGCGCTTCGGCAACATGGCCGCGCCTTTGAAGCATTTCATCGACGGCCTCGGCGCCGAATGGGCCAGCGGCACCCTGGTCGGCAAACCGGCGGCGGCGTTCACCTCGACCGCATCGCAGCACGGCGGCAACGAGGCGACGCTGCTGTCGATGCTGCTGCCGCTGCTGCACCACGGCTGCGTGATCGTCGGCATTCCGTATACCGAGCCTGTGCTGAGCAGCACGCGCAGCGGCGGCACGCCGTACGGCGCGAGCCACGTCGCCGGGCCGCAGGACGATCCGCAGCCCAGCGACGATGAGATCGCGCTCGCACGTGCGCTCGGCCGGCGCGTGGCGTCGATCGCGCTGAAACTCGCGGACTTAGCGCGGTGATGGCGGTGCGTGGATCGCGCGTGGTGCTCGCGGTGGCGCTGTTTGCGTTGTCGCTGCTGTATTCGCTGTGGTTTCACGACGACCGCCATCGTGTCGCCACGCTGCTGGTGTTCACGCTGCCGCCGCTGCTGATGCTGGTCGCGGTGCTGCGCGGCGGTGCCAGGGCGGCGTTCTGGGCCGGCGTGCTCAGCCTGCTGTGGTTTTGCCACGGCGTGATGATCGCCTGGGACCGGCCCGGCGACCGCGGCTATGCGCTGGCCGAGATCGCACTGGCGCTGACGGTCATCTGCGCCGCCAGCCTGCCTGGCCTGCGCGCGCGTTTCGGCGGGCGCAGGTCGGGCGCTTAGAATGTCCGCACCGTGTATGGAGCGTCCCACGGGCGCGACGCTTTTCGTTACCTGGCAAAAAGCATCGCGCCCGTGGGGCGCTCCTACAGACAGAGGCTTGAGGATGAGGATATTGCGATGCAAGAGCTCCTGATCGTCACCACCGGCGGCACCATCGACAAGGTGTATTTCGACGACAAGTCGGACTACCAGGTCGGCGAGCCGCAGATCGGCCGCATCCTTGAGGAACTCGGGGTCGCGTTTCGCTTCCGGGTGATCCCGATCATCCGCAAGGATTCGTTGCACATCACCCACAGCGACCGCGAACTGATCCGCGCCACGATCGCCGCGCAGCCGTCGAGGCATGTGCTGCTCACCCACGGCACCGACTCGATGGTCGACACCGCGCGCGTGCTGTCGGCGATCACCGACAAAACCATCGTGCTGACCGGCGCACTGAACCCGGCGCGCTTCCGCGGCTCGGACGCCGAGTTCAACATCGGCTGCGCGGTCGGTGCGGTGCAATCGCTCAGCGCCGGCGTCTACATCGCGATGAACGGACGCATCTGGGACCCGCTCAAGGTACGCAAGAACATCGATGCCAACCGCTTCGAGGCGATCGGCTGAGCGAGATCTTCAGGCATTCATTGCGCAACCTTGTCGATGGCGAGCCGCCATCGTCACAGAATCGGGGCAGGGCCCGGTCAACGCGGACGGGACAGGCCGCAGCACCGGCCTGGGAATTCCCGACGGCCAGCGCGCATCGGCGGCGGCATCGCCAACGCCAACGCCAACGCCAACACTCTCCTCGCGGCGCGCCGGTCAGCGGCTATGATTGCCGGATGATTTGGCCGGATGATTTGACCCGGTCACTGTGCATGACCATCCGGAGGGGACGGCACCATGAGCGGATCGCTGCTGGCAAAACTCACGCGACACAAGACCATCACCCAGCTGCAGGCCGAACTCGGTCAGCGCCGCGATTTCCGCCGCGTGCTTGGCGTCTGGCAGCTCACCGCGATCGGCCTCGGCGGCATCATCGGCGTCGGCGTGTTCGTGCTCGCCGGACAGCAGGCCGCAGCCAACGCCGGGCCGGCGGTCGCGCTCGCCTTTATCATCGCCGGCATCGCCAGCGCGGCCGCGGCGCTGTGCTATGCGGAGTTTGCCGGGATGATCCCGGTCACCGGCAGTGCCTACACCTACGGTTACGCGGTGCTCGGCGAACTCGCGGCGTGGCTGATCGGCTGGGACCTGCTGCTCGAATACGCGCTGATCGTTGCCGCCGTCGCCAGCGGCTGGGCTGGCTATGTGCAGAACTTCCTGCACGTCACGCTCGGCATCGACCTGCCGGTGTGGGCGCAGGGCGCGTATGGCAGCGGCGAAGGCCGCGTGTTCAATCTGGTCGCCGCGCTGGTCGCAATGGCGGTCGCGGTATTGCTGACGGTACGCACCGAGTGGGGCGCGCGCTTCAACACCGTGGTGGTCGCGGTCAAGGTGCTCGGCGTGGCGCTGGTGATCGGCGTCGGCGTGTTCTACATCGATCCGGCCAACTGGCATCCGTTCATCCCCGAACGCCGCGTCGATGCCAACGGCGTCGGACATTTCGGCTTCGCCGGTGTGGTCACAGCCGCCTCGGTGGTGTTCTTCGCGGTGTTCGGCTACGACACGCTGACCACGGCGGCGGAGGAATCGAAGAACCCGCAGCGCGACCTGCCGCGCGCGGTGTTGCTGTCGCTGGGCATCTCGATGGCGCTGTACCTGACGATCTCGCTGGTGCTGACCGGCATCGCGCCATATGCCACGCTCGGCGTCGATGCGCCGGTCGCGCAGGCGTTCCAGAACCTCGGCCTGCCATGGATCAGCGCGATCATTTCGCTGACCGCCGTCGCCGGCATCATCAGCGTGGTGTTTGCCTTCATGCTCGCCGCGGCGCGCATCTGGTTTGCGCTGTCGCGCGACGGCCTGCTGCCGGGCTGGTTCGCGAAACCGCATCCGACCTACGGCACGCCGTACCGCCCAACCCTGCTGCTCGGCGTCGCCACCGCGCTGGCCGCCGGATTCTTCCCGATCGGCGAGCTCGCGGAGCTGGTCAACATTGGCGTGCTCGGCGCGTTCATCGTGATCTGCGCGTCGATCCTGGTGCTGCGCAAGCGCTCGCCGGAAATTCCGCGCGCGTTCCGCACGCCGTGGGTGCCGTTCATTCCGCTGGTCGGCATCGGCTTTTCGATCTGGCTGATCTCGGGCCTGCCGGTGCACACCTACGAGCGCTTCCTGATCTGGATGGCGGTCGGGCTGCTGGTGTATCTCGGCTACGGCATCCGCCACAGCAAGCTCGCAAACCCCGGCACTTGAACGTCCGGCGCTATCGCGGCGCAACGTAGCCGCCGGACACGCCGCGCGGCGACAGCACCAGCTGCCAGAGCTGGATGCGGCGCGTACGGAAGCTCGCCATCGATGCCGCCAGGTAATAGCGCAACATGCGCCGGAAGCGCTCGTCGTAGCGTGCCGGCAGCGCGTGCCATGCCGATTCGATATTGCTGCGCCAGGCCTGCAGCGTGAGGTCGTAGTCGCTGCCGAAGTTGTGCCAGTCCTCGATCAGCAAGCGCCCCTCGCAGGCGCGTGCGACCTGCAACGCCGAGGGCAGCATCGAGTTGGGAAAGATGTATTTGCCGATCCACGGATCGGTGTGGTTGCGCGAGCGGTTGCCGCCGATGGTGTGCAGCAGCAACAGTCCGTCGTCGGCCAGCGAGCGCCGCGCGACGTCGAAATAGCGGCGGTAGTTGCGCACGCCGACGTGCTCGAACATGCCGATCGAAAAGATCCGGTCGAAGCGTTGCGCGCGTGCGCCAGCGCCCAGCTTGCGGTAGTCCTGCACGCGGATCTCGACCGGCAGGCCGGCGCACAGTTGCTGCGCGAACGCCGCCTGCTCGTGCGAGACGGTGATGCCGACGCCGCTGACGCCGTAGCGCTGCGCGGCGTATTTCAGCGCCTCGCCCCAGCCGCAGCCGATGTCGAGCACGCACATGCCGGGGCGCAGGCCGAGCTTGCGGCAGACCAGGTCGAGCTTGGCTTCCTGCGCGGCGTCGAGCGTGTGCAGCGGCTGGCCGGCGGGGTCGCGCCAGTAGCCGCAGCTGTAGACCAGGCGCGCACCGAGCATCGCGCGATACAGGTCGTTGCCGAGGTCGTAGTGACGCTCGCCGACCACGAATGCGCGCCGCCCGGCCTGCAGGTTGAACAGCCACGCGCGCAACCCGTCGCGGATTTCGGCCAGGCCGGGCACGCGCTCCTCCAGGCGCGCGTCGAGCAGATGGAACAGCAGGCCGTCGAGCGACGCCGCGTCCCACCAGCCGTCCATGTAACTCTCGCCCAGCGCCAGCGATCCGCCCGCCAGCAGCCGCGCCGGCAGGCGACGATCATGGCATTGCAGGTCCCAGCAGCGATCGCCGTCGATGCGGATGTCGGCATCGGCGAGCAGGGTCTGCAATCGGCTTCGGAACGGGTGCGTTGCGGACATGGTGCAGCTTCGTGATGATGCCTGAGGGTGAAGGAGGAATCGAAGACCATACGCGCAGTGCCTGCGAACCGCGGTGTCGTTGCCGACACGCTGTCCTGTCGCCGCGCCGCAGCGCAGAGGTCCTCAGCCGGCGACGAACAATTCCGCGTACGCGGCCGCCAGATGCGGGCGCAGCACGCTGACCGGCACCTCGACGGTCTGCATGCCATCGGAATACGGGCCGACCTGATAAGGCGGAAACACGAAGCGCAGCGCGACGATGCGGCCGCCGCCGCCGAGCACCGGCTCGAACTGCCGGAAGTTGGCGGCGTCGGGCTCGGAGCCTTGGTCGATCATCTTCAGCGCAGATTTCATCATCTCGGCGCGCTCGGCCGGCGCGAGGTCGTCGGCATCGATACGCTGCGACAGCGCCGCATGCAGCTGCTCGCGGACGTGGTCGGACAGGTCGCGCCAGCCGCGCGCGTCGGTGACCAGATCGGTGATCTTCAACAGCCTGTTTTGCTCCGGCAGCCATACGAAGCGCGCGACCAGCGGATTGCCGTGCGCGCCGCCGGTGTAGGTGCTGCCGTCGGCGGCGACCGCGACGATGCGCGGGCTGTCGACCACGGTGCTGAAGCTCAGCGACAGATCGTAGGGCGCGCTGGGTTTATCGGCGCCGAGCGCAGCGACGGCTTGTTTCAGCTCGGCGCGTGCGCCGTCCGCGTAGCGCTGCAGCTCCGCGGCGAGTCCGGGATAGCGCTGCAGACCGGGCGGGTAGCTGATGCCGACCAGATAGCGCGGATCGCGCTCGCTGACATCGGTCAGCGGTGGACTGGCAAGCACTGCGCGAGCGGCCGGCGGCGCGCCGGTCGCGGGCGGCGGCGGACTGGCTGGCGACTGCGGCGCGGATGCCTCGCGCTGGCAGGCGATCAACAGGGCGATCGGCAGCGACAGCAGCAGACAGGCAATGGCGGGCTTCATCTCGATCCTTCGATGGGCGATCACGGGATGACGCTAGTTTGACGATCTCGATGTGATGCCGGGATCGACAGCCGCCAGACGCCGTGTCGCGGCCGGCGGACCGACGCAATCGCACTGCCGGCACACTAAAACGCCGACCTTTGCAGGTCGGCGCGGCGCAGGGCCAGGCAGGTGCCTGGCACGATCAAAGCACGGTTGTGCTGCGATCGATCACTTGGTGATGTCCACATCCTTGGTTTCCGGCAAAAACAGCGTGCCGATCACCAGCGTCATCAGCGCGATGCTAATCGGATACCACAGCCCGGAGTAGATGTTGCCGGTCGCGGCGACGATCGCGAACGCGGTGAACGGCAGGAAGCCGCCGAACCAACCGTTGCCGATGTGGTAGGGCAGCGACATCGAGGTGTAG
>JBOHYD010000323.1:0-3909 GCA_050737635.1 Luteimonas sp.
TAATCGTCGTGTCCCGCGACCTCACGCAGGCGGTGCGCGCGACCGGCATCGCGACGACGCTGCAGCGCGCGCTCGAGGACTGGTCCAATCTCGCGCCGCGTCTGGTCGCGTTGTCGGACGCGCTCAACAGTGGCAGCGCCGACGGCGCGTTCGATCTCGACACCGCCCAGCTCGCCGCGCCGCTGCCACGCGCCTACGAATTCGTCGATGGCAGCGCGTATCTGCCGCACGTCGCGCGCGTGCGCCGGGCGCGTGGCGCGGAAGTGCCGGAAAGCTTCTATACCGATCCGTTGATGTACCAGGCCACCAGCGCCGGTTTTCTCGGTCCGCGCGATGCGGTCAAGGTCGTCGATGAGGCCTACGGCATCGATCTCGAAGCCGAGATCGTGGTGATCACCGACGACCTGCCGATGGCGGTAACGCCCGCGCAGGCCGCCGAACACATCCAACTGGTCGGCCTGGTCAATGACGTCAGCTTGCGCAACCTGATCCCGCCGGAGCTGGCCAAGGGCTTCGGCTTTCTGCAATCCAAGCCGCGCTCGGCGCTGAGCCCGGTGTTTGTCACGCCCGACGAGCTCGGCGATGCGTGGCGCGACAGCAAGCTGCACCGGCCGCTGCTCACCCACGTCAACGGCGACTGGTTCGGCGCGCCGGAGGCCGGCGTCGACATGCAGTTCGACTTCGCGCAGCTGATCGCGCACGCCGCGCGCACGCGGCCGCTGTCGGCCGGCACCATCGTCGGCTCCGGCACCATCGCTAACGAGGACACGTCCAAAGGCGCATCGTGCTTCGCCGAAAAGCGCACCGTCGAGACCCTGGAGCACGGCGCGCCGGTGACGCCGTTTTTGGCGTTTGGCGATCGTGTGCGCATCGAGATGCTCGACGCCGACGGCGCGTCGATCTTCGGCGCGATCGAACAGCGCATCGAGCGCCAGGCCGCGCCCTGAGGGCAGGTGGTCGGCGATGCGCGATGGCAGATCTTCCACCGCGGCATCGGCCACGCTAATGTGAACCCGTCCCGGCACGCAGGCCGTGGCGCAACCGCAGGGAGCGGCGTCATGGGCGAGCAGTTATGCCTTCATTCGTATTGGCGCTCGAGCGCCGCGTACCGCGTGCGCATCGGGCTCAACCTCAAGCAGTTGCCGTACGACATCGCGCCGGTGCACCTCGTACGCGGCGGCGGCGACCAGCACCAGCCGGGGTTTGCGCAGACCAATCCGCAGCGCCTGGTGCCGGTGTTGCAGCACGGCCAGCGCATGTTGCGGCAGTCGCTGGCGATCCTCGAATACCTCGACGAGGTCTGGCCCGATCCGCCATTGCTGCCGGCCACCGCGCGTGATCGCCAGCGCGTGCGCGCACTCGCACAGCTGGTCGCCTGCGATATCCATCCGCTCAACAATCTGCGGGTGATGCAATTCCTCGAGCGCGACTGGGGCGTGCCGCAGGCCGAGCGCGACGTCTGGATCAAGCACTGGATGGTCGAAGGCTTCGTCGCGTTCGAAGCGTTGCTGCAGCACCATCCATCGACCGGCGACTACTGCGACGGGCACATGCCGAGCATCGCCGACTGCGCGCTGATTCCGCAGGTCTACAACGCGCGCCGCTTCGGCGTCGACCTCAAGCCGTATCCGACCATCGCGCGTATCGAGCAGGCCTGCCTCGCGCATCCGGCCTTCGACGCCGCCCGCCCCGAGCGCCAGCCCGACGCATCGTAGGTCGAACCTCGGTCAGCAGTGTGGTGCCGCGATGCTGCGGATCGCGGCCAGCGACCGCTCGACGGCGTGAAGCCAGCACAGCCGGGACGCGTCAGGCGTTGCTCTCGAACACGTCCGCATACGGATCGTGCTCGCCGGTGCCGCCTTCGGAGAAGCGGAACTTCAGCGCGAGACCGTCGCGCGAGTCGGCGGCCTTCAGGGCCTCCTCGCGTTCGATCTTGCCGTCCTTGTGCAGCCGGAACAGGCACTGGTCGAACGACTCCATGCCGTCCTCCAGCGACTCTTCCATCGCCTGCTTGATTTCGTGCACGTTGCCACGGCGCAGCATGTCGCGGATCACCGGGGTGTTGATCATCACCTCGGTCGCCGGCATGCGACGGCCGTCGGTGCCGAGCACCAGACGCTGCGAGATCACCGCGCGCAGGTTGAGCGCGAGGTTCATCAGCACGTTTTTGTGCGCGGCCTCGGGGAAGAAATTGAGGATGCGCTCGATGGTCTGGTCGGCGTTGTTGGAGTGCAGCGTCGCCAGGCAGATGTGGCCGGTCTCGGCGAACGCGATCGCGGCTTCCATCGTGGTGGCGTCGAGGATCTCGCCGATCAGGATCACGTCCGGCGCTTCGCGCATCGCGTTCTTCAGCGCGTTGTGGAACGCGTGGGTGTCGAGGCCGACCTCGCGCTGGTTGACGATCGATTTCTTGTGGCGGTGCAGGTACTCGATCGGATCCTCGATGGTCAGGATGTGGCCCGACGTGTTCGAGTTGCGGTAATCGATCATCGACGCGAGCGTGGTCGACTTGCCCGAACCGGTGGAACCGACGATCAGCACCAGGCCACGCGGTGCCATGATGATCTGCTTGAGCACCTGCGGCAGCTGCAGTTCCTCGATGCTCGGAATGGTGCTGCGGATCGCGCGGATCACCATGCCGACTTCGCCGCGCTGCTTGAACACGTTGACGCGGAAACGTCCCGAATCCGGCAACGACAGCGACATGTTGAGCTCAAGGTCGCGCTCGAATTGCGGCACTTGGCCTTCGTCCATCAGCGAGTACGCGATCTTCTTGACCATGCCCGTGGGCAGTCCGGTGTTGCCGAGCGGGTGGAACTTGCCTTCGACCTTGATATATACCGGCGCGCCGGTGGTCAGAAACATGTCGGACGCATTCTTCTGCGTCATCAGCTTCAGAAAATAGCCGATGTCCATGCACAAATCCCCACTGCGTGACCGGGATGATTGCGATCCGGCCGCTTGCTGATGACAATGACCGCGAGTCCGTTCGGAACACGATCCCAATGTCGACAAGCTTCGCACAAATCAGATCCGGCCTGCAGGCAACGGTGTGCGGAGTCGTGCTCGCGCTCACGGCTTGCGCAACGCTGCCGCCGCCAACCGCGGAACTCGCCGCGGCCGATCAGGCGGTCACGCGCGCAGGCACCGCAGACGCCGACCAGTATGCGGCGGATGAGTTTGCGCAAGCGCGTCGCGCGCTTGCGCAGGCGCAGTCGGCGATGGCCGCCGGGCGCGATACCGATGCGCGCAGTCTGGCGTTGCAGGCGTCGTCGGGAGCGGACCTTGCCGCTGCGCGCAGTCGCGAGGCCACCGCCAATGCCGAACTCTCGCGACGGTATGCGGAGATCACCGATCTGAAGCGGCGCCTGCAGCTGGAGGGTCAACCATGAGCATGAGCATGCTTCGCAACGCCGCCATTGCGCTGGCGCTGAGCGCGTCGATGAATCAGATCGCGCAGGCTGCCGACAATCCCGACGTCGCGCGCCTCGCACAGCGGCTGCAGTCGCTCGACGCCGATCTGGGCACCGCCGGCGTCGCCGCTTACGAGCGGCTGCAAGCGCGCCAGGCCATCGATGCGCTGGCCGCGGCACGCAGCAAGGAGCGGCCCGGCGCGACGCTGGTCGCCGAGCGCCGCGTCGAGACCGCCGAGATCGCCGCACGCACGGTGACGCTGCAGCGCGAGATCGACCGGCTCGGACACGAGCGCAGCGAACTCATCGTCGAAGCCAGCCGTCAGGAAGCCGCGCGCGCGCGCCAGGAGTCCGAGCGGCTGCGCGTGCAGGCGCAGATCCAGGCCGAAGAAGCGCTGCGGCTGCGCGAGCAGGCCGATCAAGAAGCCGCCGCGCGGCTCGATGCGGAAGCCGCGCTCGATGGCGTCGCCGGTGCGCAGGCCGCCAAGCTCAAGGC
>JBOHYD010000324.1:0-4089 GCA_050737635.1 Luteimonas sp.
TAGGGATACGTTCCGTGGTCGAGATCCAGGAGGGTTCCGTGCGCACCCTCGAGCAGGATCGCCGCATCCCGCTCGACCGCCGCCGCGGTGGCCGCGTCCTGGGTCGAGTTGAGGAACGCCGCGCGCACGCCCAGCTGCGCGAGCGCGTCGACCTGGTCCTGCATCAGCGCGATCAGCGGCGAGATCACGATGCCGCAGCCCTCGCGCAGCAGCGCCGGGATCTGGTAACACAGCGACTTGCCGCCGCCGGTCGGCATCAGCACCAGTGTGTCGCCGCCCTGGACGAGGTGATCGACGATTGCCGCCTGCTCGCCGCGAAACGCGTCGAAGCCGAAAACGCGCTGCAGGATGTCGTGTGCGGTCGGTGTCATGCCGGCAAGGATACCGGGCGCGCTGCGCGCCGCCGGCGATCGCATCGCCGCCCGCGGCGTCAGCCAGACGCGCGCCTACCGCACGCCCGTCGCCATCACTGCAGCAGCGAGCGCAGCATCCACGCGTATTTTTCGTGGGTCTGCAGGCGCTGGGTCATCAGGTCCTCGGTCGGCGCGTCGTCGGCGTCGTCGGCGACGTCCAGCACCGCGCGCGCGGTGCGGCACACCGCATGGCTGACTGCGATTTTTCCGACCATTTCGGTTTGGATGTGCTCTGTGACTTGACCATCGGGGTTCTCCATCGTGGGGGATGCCGCCACAATAGGATGCTGCGGCGGCTGCCTGAAATCGAATGCCGCTATCACACCCTCCGTGAAGTCTATCGCCCCCACCGCAAGCGCCGCGCCAACGCAGGACCGCCGCGCTATCGACGGCGCGATCGAGCATGCCTGCAGCCGCGATGCCGCGCGCCTGCACGGTCTGTGGCGGCGCTGGCAGACGCGACCCGACGACGACGCGCTGCGCGAGGCGTTCGACACCGCGCTCGCGCAGTCCGTGCGCATACGCGATGCCCGCGCCGCGCGGCTGCCGCAGGCTGCGGTCGCGGCGTCGCTGCCGATCGCCGCCGAGGGCGATCGCATCGTCGAGCTGATCCGCGTGCACCAGGTGGTGGTGATCGCCGGCGAGACCGGTTCGGGCAAGACCACGCAGCTGCCCAAGCTGTGCCTGGCGGCGGGTCGCGGCGCGGCCGGCATGATCGGCTGCACGCAGCCGCGTCGCATCGCCGCGCGCGCGGTCGCGCGGCGCGTCGCCGAGGAGTTGCAGGTGCCGCTCGGTGGCGCGGTCGGCTACCAAGTGCGCTTCAGCGACGCCATTGGCGCCGACACCGCGATCAAGTTCATGACCGACGGCATCCTGCTCGCTGAGATCGCGTCGGACCGCCGGCTGTCGGCCTACGACACCCTCATCATCGACGAGGCCCACGAGCGCAGCCTCAATATCGATTTTCTGCTCGGCTATCTCAAGCAGCTGTTGCGCAAGCGCCGCGATCTCAAGCTGATCGTGACCTCGGCGACGATCGACACCGCGCGCTTTTCGCAGCATTTTGGCGATGCGCCGGTGGTCAACGTCGAAGGCCGCGGCTATCCGGTGGAGACGCGCTACCGGGCGCTGGATGGCGACGCCGACAACGAAGGCGAGCGCAGCGTCGTCGACGCGATCGTGGCGGCCTGCGACGAGATACACCTAGGAGGCGGCGCACGCGACCGAGCGACTGGCGACACGCTGATCTTTTTGCCCGGCGAGCGCGAGATCCGCGACGCCCACCGCGCGCTCGAGGCGCGCAAATACCGCCACACCGAGGTGCTGCCGCTGTACGCGCGGCTGTCGGTGCGCGACCAGGACCGCGTGTTCAATCCCGGCAGCCAGCGCCGCATCGTGCTCGCGACCAATGTCGCGGAGACCTCGTTGACCGTGCCGCGCATCCATTACGTGATCGACCCCGGCCTCGCGCGCGTCAAGCGTTACAGCCCGCGCCAGAAGCTCGATCGCCTGCACATCGAGCCGATCAGCCAGGCCAGCGCCAACCAACGCAAGGGCCGCTGCGGTCGCATCGCGCCGGGCATCTGCTACCGGTTGTACGCGCAGGCCGATTTCGAATCGCGGCCCGAGTACACCGATCCGGAAATCCGCCGCGCCGCGCTGGCCGGGGTGATTCTGCGGATGCTGTCGCTGGGCTTGGGCGAAGCGCGCGTGATCGAGGATTTCCCGTTCCTCGAACCGCCCGATCCGCGCGCCATCGCCGACGGCTGGCAGCAGCTGCAGGAACTCGGCGCGGTCGACGCGCGCCGTGCGCTGACCGCGATCGGCCGCACGATGGCGCGCCTGCCGGTCGACGTGAAGCTCGCGCGCATGTTGGTCGCGGCCCATGCCTCGGACTGCCTGCCCGACATGCTGACGATCGCGTCCTTCCTCGGCATCCAGGATCCGCGCGAGCGCCCCGCCGACCAGCGCGGCGCGGCCGATGCCGCGCATGCGCTGTTCCGCGACGCCAAGTCCGAGTTCGTCGGCATCCTCAAACTGTGGGACGCCTACCGCGTCGCGCACGAGGACCTGACCCAGTCGCAGTTGCGCAAATGGTGCGACAGGCACTTCCTCGGCTTTTTGCGCATGCGCGAATGGCGCGAGCTGCACCGGCAGCTGAAATTGCAATGCGCGGAACTGGGTTGGGCGAGCGACCGCGCGCGCGCGCCACTGGCTCGCGCGGTGGCGAGCGCCCAGCCGCGGATGGCCGGGCAGGGGCAACAGAAAGCGGAATCCTCGCGCCAAGGGCGGCAGCGGGCTGTCGTCATCGGCGAGACGAGCGACGTCGATTCGATGTCCTCCCGCGACGCCACCCTGCATCGCGCGCTGATCGCCGGCCTGCCGACCCAGCTCGGCCAGCGCACCGAGCGCGGCCAGTACGACGGCCCGCGCGGGCGCAAGTTTCAGCTGTTTCCGGGCTCGCCGCTGGCGTCCAAACCGCCGCCGTGGGTGCTGTCGGCGACCTTGCTCGACACCGAGAAGGTCTGGTCGCTGACCAATGCCGCGATCGAGCCGGAGTGGGCGATCGCCGAGCTGCCGCACCTGCTCGCGCGCCGGCATTTCGATCCGCGCTGGTCGCGCAGCCAGGGCCGGGTGATCGGCAGCGAGCAGATCAGCTTGTTCGGCCTGGTGCTTGCGGCAAAAAAACCGATGCATTACGGCGGCCTGTATCCCGACGAGGCGCGCGCGCTGTTTGTGCGCGACGGCCTGGTCAGCGGCGAGATCAATACCCGCAGCGCGTTCGTCGCGCGCAACCGCAAGGTGCTGGCGCAGGCCGAGGAAGAAGAAGCCAAGCAGCGCCGCGCCGGCCTGGTGGTCGACGACGAGTGGATGGCGCAATGGTATCTGCAGCGCATTCCGGCGGCCATCGTCAGCGCGCAGGCGCTCGATGCCTGGTACGTCAAGCTGCCCGCCGAGCACAAGCGCGCGCTGGAATGGACGCGCGACGACTTGCTGGTGGCCGACGGCAGCGATGCCATCCTGTTCCCGGACGTGTTCGCGCTCGGCGACGCGCGCCTCACAGTGCGCTACCGCTTCGAGCCGGGCGCGCCGGATGACGGCATGACCATCGCGCTGCCGCTGCACCTGCTCAACGCGCTCGATGCGTCGAGGTTGTCGTGGCTGGCACCGGGCTTCGTCACTGAAAAGGCCACCGCGATGATCCGCTCGCTGCCCAAGGCGCTGCGCCGCAGCGTGGTGCCGGCACCGGACTTCGCACGTGCCTTCGCGCAAGCGCATGGCAGCGCCGATGCCGATGCCGATGCGTTCGCCGGCACGCTGGCGCGGTTTCTCAAGCGCATGACCGGCGTGGAGATCGCCGCGACCGACTTCGACGCCACCGCGCTCGACCCGCACCTGCATGCCAACCTGCGGCTGCTCGACACTGGTGCCGACGCTGCCGCGCGCGGCGTGCTCGCCGAATCGCGTGATCTCGACGCGTTGCGTGCGCGCTTCGGCGCACGCGCCGCCGACGCGTTTGCCGCGCGCGCCGCGGTCGGGCTGGCGCGTGACGGGCTGACGACGTTTCCCGACGTCGCGATTCCGCCGTCGGTGCCCGGCGTCGGCGGTGTGCCGGCGTACCCGGCAAGTCCATTGACCTGCTGAACGTCTCCCCCATTCGCGCCGAGGGCGGCGG
>JBOHYD010000325.1:0-6258 GCA_050737635.1 Luteimonas sp.
CCTATCGGCTATATACCGCCTGCAGAGGCTGAGGCAAACTACTATCGGCAACTCGCCAGTCACGCCGTCCCAAGGGCTGCATGACTTAAACCAAACAGCCTCCACGAAATCCGGGGCGGTTCAAACATGCATGGACGTATTCCTTTTGAGTGAAGTAAATCTGATCATGAAGGTTGCGGGATCATAGGTCTCCGCGGTTGGTACATTGGTCTCGGGCATCTCTCGAAGTGCAGCATCGGCGTGATGAGCACGCGGTGACGCATTGAGGACAGCGACGGGTTTGCTAACGAACAAGTTTGCAGCTTACCCGCCAACCGGGCGCGCTTGTTGATGGCATCCGTGAAACCGTGCGCTTATTACGGGGTTGGCTATCAAATCAAAAATCATCGCCGATGGGGTGTAGGAGCGCCCGATCGGGACGTCTTTGAACATCACCCAGTCGCCGGCGAACGAATACAGCGGATAGCGGAACGGTGCCTCGCTAGCCGGTTTTTCTCGAAAGAAGTGGCCGATCCACGCGAAGCCGCAGCCGCACAACAGCGCGCCGAGCAGCTACCGCGCGTTGGCGGTGACAATCGCGACAGCGATCAGCGCCAGTGCGCCGCGGCTGCCGACAAAATGCAGCCGCCGCGAGACGCGGTTGCGATGCTTGTCATGATGAACCGATGGAGCTCGGCAAAACTGGCAAATCGGCTCATTGCGCTTCTGCGACCTTGACCCGGTTCCAGTAGCTGTCTTGCGTCTGCAGCGATAGGCTCTGCAACTCGATGCCGTCACTCGCGGCCAGCGCCTCCATCGCGCGGAAACGCCGTTCGAACTTCGCATTCGCGCCACGCAAGGCGTTGCCGACGTCGACCTTGGCGTGGCGCGCCAGATTGGCGCAGACGAACAGCAGATCGCCGATCTCCTCGGTGAGCCGTGCCCGCGCCGCTACATCGTCCGGCACAACGGCAACGGCTGCGAACTCGACCCGCACCTCGTCGATTTCCTCGTGCAATTTGTCGATCACCGCGGCCGGATCCGGCCAGTCGAAGCCGACCCGTGCGGCGCGCTTCTGCAGCTTGGTCGCGCGCTGCCATTCCGGCAGGCCGCGGGCGATACCGGCGAGTGCGGAGGTATCGGTCTCGCCGGCATCACTGCGCTCGACGCGTTTGATCTCGTCCCAGTGGCGCAGCACGTCGTCGGCATCGCTGCAGGCGGCGTCGCCGTACACATGCGGATGCCGACGCAGCATCTTGTCGCTAATCGCGGCGTCCACGTCGCCGAACGCGAATGCGCCCTGCTCGTGCGCCATCTGCGCATGAAACACCACCTGCAGCAGCAGATCGCCGAGCTCGTCCTTCAGCGCCGCCATGTCCCCGCGATCGATCGCATCGACGACCTCGTAGGCTTCCTCGATCGTGTACGGCGCGATCGTCGAAAAATCCTGCTGCAGGTCCCACGGACAGCCGCCATCGCGATCGCGCAGCCGCGCCATGATGTCGAGCAGGCGCTGGATGTCGGTGGGCGGAGGCGACTCGTTCATGCGTGCTGATCGTCCTGTGCTGGCAAAGCCGAATGGGTCTAAAAGGCTTGGTATTTTTTAGAAGGCCTGATGCTTCTGTGGACGGCGGCCATGGCTGTACCAACGGATGCATCAGTTCAACAAGATTGTTGCCACAAAACCATCGCACGGCGATTGCCGTTACGGATGCCGATCGGGCATCGGTCACGTTGGATGCGATCGCGCCGCCATCCATGGCGCGACATCGCGGGCTCCGGACGGCCCGGCCCGGCCCTGCGTGGCCGGGCGTTCGCGACCGCAGCCGATGCCTGAGGGCATCGGCTAAGCGCGGTCGCTCACCCATTCCCGCCATGGCAGCCGGGGATCGGCGAGCGCGATGAAATTGCCGTTGAGGATCGTGTCGCGCTGGTTGTAGCGCAGCGGTCGGCCTTTCGCATCGACCACGCAGCCGCCGGCAGCTTCGACGATCGCCTGGCCGGCCGCGGTGTCCCACTCGCTGGTCGGGCCGAAGCGCGGATAGACATCCAGGCCGCCCTCGGCAAGTCGGCAGAATTTCAGCGACGAGCCGAGCACGACCGGCTCCGCTTGGCTACCGGTGCCGGCGGCCATGCGCGCTATGAACGCTTCGCTGCGCGGATCGCGGTGCGAGCGGCTGGCGGCAACGCGCAGCGGTTGCGTGGTGTTGTCAGCCGATCGCGTCGCAGTGCGCAGCGCGGCATCGGTGTCGCCGTCGCGGCGGTAGGCACCGACGCCGCGCGTGCCGTGCCACAGCGCGCCGGTGACCGGGGCCTGGATCACCCCGAACACCGGCACGCCATCGACCACAAGCGCGATGTTGACGGTGAACTCGCCGTTGCGCTTGACGAACTCGCGCGTACCGTCGAGCGGATCGACCACCCACAGCGTGTTCCAGCGACGGCGGGTGATCGTGGCGATGGTGTCGGCGGATTCTTCCGACAGCACCGGAATGTCCGGCGTCAGCCGTTCGAGCCCAGCAAGGATCACATGGTGTGCGGCCATGTCCGCTTCGGTCAGCGGGCTATCGTCGGCCTTGCGCGACACGTCGAACGCGCCGTCGTACACGCGCAGAATCGCCACGGCGGCATCGCGTGCGATCGCAATCACGCCATCGCGCAAACTCGCGTCGAACGGCACGTCGACAGCGGGCATGTCAGCGGACGTCATGGTATTGCAGGTAGTCGCGCGCGATGAACAATGCCGCGATCGAGCGGCCTTCGGAAAACTCCTCGCGCAAGATCAGCTCGTGCAGGTCGGCAAGCTTCCATGGCACCACCTCCAACTCCTCGGGCTCGTCGCCGGGCAGCCGCTTCGGATACAGATCGCGCGCGAGCACCAGATGCGCCTGATGGCTCATGTAGCCGGGCGCGAGTGTCAGCGAGCGCAGCACCTTGACCGAGCGCGCGCCGTAGCCGGCCTCTTCCATCAATTCGCGATCGGCCGCCTGCTCTGGCGTTTCGCCGGCATCGATACGGCCCTTGACTAGGCCGAGCTCGTAGCGGTGCACGCCAGCGGCGTATTCGCGCACCAGCAGCACGGTGTCGTCGTCGAGCATCGGCACCACCACCACCGCACCGTGGCCGCGACCGTGCAGGCGCTGATACCTGCGGCGCTCGCCGTTGGAGAACTCGAGATCGAGCCGCTCCATCCGATACGGGCCGTCGTCGTGCTCGGTGATGCCGTGGATGATCGGTAGCGGCCGGTCGCTCATGCCGCGCGATTGACCAATGACGCGGACCATGCCGCGCGGCGATGCACGCGACGACGCATACACACTGGGGCGATAATGGCGGCATGACGGGACAGGTTCACGATACTTCAATGATAAGCGACGCCGATCGCTGGCGCGCGCGCGACCTCGCGGTGCTGTGGCATCCGTGCACGCAGATGCGCGAACATCGCACCGACAATGCGCGCGACGTGTTGCCGTTGCTGCCGATCGCGCGCGGCGACGGCGCATGGCTGATCGGACACGACGGCTCGCGCACGCTGGATGCGGTGAGCAGCTGGTGGACCAACCTGCACGGACACGCCGAGCCGCGTATCGCCGAGGCGGTTGCACGACAGGCGCGCACGCTGGAGCATGTGATGCTCGCCGGCTGCTCGCATGCGCCGGCCGTCGAACTCGCCGAGCGTCTGCTCGCGATCGCACCGCGCGAACACCCCGGTGAAGGCAGGGGCCGTGAACCGCTGGCCAAGGTGTTCTATGCCGACAACGGCTCCTCCGGCGTCGAGGTTGCGCTGAAGATGGCCTTCCACTGGTTCCGCAATCGCGACGACGAGCCGCGACGCAGCAAGTTCATCGCGCTGGAAAACGGCTACCACGGCGAAACCATCGGCGCGCTGTCGGTCAGCGACATCCCGTTGTACCGCCGCGTGTACGCGCCGATGCTGATGGACGCACTGTTCGCGCCATCGCCCGATGCCTACCGCGCACGCGACGGTCAGAGCGCCGCCGGCTGCGCCGAAGACGCCGCCGACGCGCTCGCGCGCCTGCTTGACGACCACGCCGGCGAGATCTGCGCATTGATCCTCGAACCCCGCGTGCAGTGCGCCGGCGGCATGCGCATGCACGACCCGGTGTATCTCAAACGCGCACGCGAGCTGTGCGACGTGCACGGGGTGTTTTTGATCGCCGACGAGATCGCGGTCGGCTTTGGCCGCACCGGCACGCTGTTTGCCAGCGAGCAATCCGGCGTGATGCCGGATCTGCTGTGCTTGTCGAAAGGACTCACCGGCGGCTTTCTGCCGCTGGCCGCGGTGCTGGCGACGCAGACCTTGTACGACGGATTTCTCGACGACTCCCGCGAGCGTGCGTTCCTGCACTCGCACAGCTACACCGGCAACCCGCTGGCCTGTGCGGCGGCGCTGGCGTCGCTGGACATCTTTCGCAACGACGACGTACTCGCGCGCAACCACCGCAGCGCCGCACGCATGGCGCAGCTGTCGGCGGCGATCGGCGATCACCCGCACGTTGCCGACGTGCGTCAGGCCGGGATGATCGTCGCCTTTGAACTCACCCGCGACGGCGATCGCCGCACGCCGTTCGATCCGGCGTTACGCACCGGCCTGCGTGCGTACCGCGCCGCACTCGCGCGCGGCGTGCTGCTGCGCCCGTTGGGCGACGTGTTGTACTGGATGCCGCCGTACTGCATCGACGACGCGCAGCTGGAGTTGCTAGCCGAGGTCACGCGCGCAGCGATCGCGGAGGCGACCGCATGAGCCCGCGCGCAACGCGGCATACCAGCAGGTCTTCACCGCGGCCGACCATCTCGACCGCGACCGGCTGTTCTCCTGCCCCTACCCTCTCCTTGAAGGGGGAAGAGAGAACCGCAGGCGATCGATGCGCGTGATCCGCGCCTACGTCGACCTGCCGCTCACGGTCGGCACGCGCGTCGCACTGCCCGACGCGGTGGCCGCGCATCTGATCCGCGTGCTGCGTCTGGACGTCGGCGATGCCTGCGTGCTGTTCAACGGCGACGGCCACGATCGCGACGCACGCGTCGTCAGCGCAGGCAAGCGCGCAGCTGAGGTCGACGTGCTTGCGGTGCGCGCGATCGCCAACGAGTCGGCATTGCGCATCGTGTTGCTGCAGGGCATCGCGCGCGGCGAGAAGATGGACTGGATCCTGCAGAAGGCCAGCGAACTTGGCGTTGCCGAGTTCGTACCGGTCAACAGCGACCGCAGCGAGGTCAAGCTCGATGCCGCACGCGCGGCGAAGCGGCTCGCACACTGGCAGGGCGTGGTGGTGTCGGCCTGCGAGCAGAGCGGACGCGCCCGGGTACCGACGGTATCCACACCGGTCGCGCTCGGCGACGCGCTGGCGGCATTGCCCGATGACGGCCTGCGGCTGACGCTCGATCCGGGCGCAACGAGCGGCATCGCGACGCTCGATGCACCAGCAAATTCCACGGTCGTCGTCGCCATTGGCCCCGAAGGTGGCTGGTCGCCACGCGACCGAGGTGTGCTGAGCGCTGCCGGCTTTACCGGTCTGCGCTTGGGCCCGCGCATCCTGCGCACCGAAACCGCGGGAATCGCGGCGATCGCGGCACTGCAGGGGCGGTTCGGGGATCTGGTTTAGAACTGATCTGTCATAGCGTTCGCGGCCAACGGCACCTTACCGCGCTACGCGCGCGCCGCGAGGACGGCAACGCCCACAGGGGCGTTCTCAGCCTTCAGCCCGTCTGGCCCTCCAGCGCTTCCCAGCGCGCATACGCAGCGTCGAGTGCGGACTGCGCGTCGGCCAGGGCCATGTTGTCGGCGGTCACCGCGGTGCTATCGCGCTGGAAGAATCCGGGTACGTTCATCGCTGCAGTCAGCGACGCAAGCTGCGATTCCAACGTTTCGATGCGCAGCGGCAACTGCTCAAGTTCACGGGCGTCCTTGAAACTCAGCTTGCGCTTAGCCGATGCCGTCAATGCCGACGCACTCGGCGCAGCCGTCGTGGCGACGGTCGCGGCGCGCGGCGCGGCTGGCGGCGGCGACGCCTCCGCATCGCGTTGCCGCAGCCAATCGCTGTAGCCGCCGACGTATTCACGAATGCGTCCGTCGCGGCTGCCGGCGTCGGGCATCACCAGGGTCGAGGTCACCACATTGTCGAGAAAGTCACGATCGTGGCTGACCAGCAGCAGCGTGCCCGGATATTCGCCGAGCAGTTCTTCGAGCAGTTCTAGGGTCTCGACGTCGAGATCGTTGGTCGGTTCGTCCATCACCAGCAGGTTCGACGGGCGCGCGAA
>JBOHYD010000326.1:0-6338 GCA_050737635.1 Luteimonas sp.
GGACGAATGCCTGATGGTCGAGGACCGGCGCTGGCGAAGTTCGCGCTGAACCCTGAATGCGAAAGCGGTCAGCGACCCCTCGCGGTAGCAGGCCAGCCGGCCGGCATCGACCTCGAGCGCGGTGCAACGGCCGCGCGGCGTGCCGGGAATCTCTTCGCAAAAACGACGGATTGTTGCCTCTGGCGGCGCGGCGTTACGCAGCGGCAGCGCCGCGGTACGGATGTCGATGTGCGCGGCCCATGTTCAGACATACCAGGCCCATGCAAACAGCGCGACCATCGTGCCCGCGATCGCGAGTTTCATTACGATGCCGAACACGATCCCGAGCCAGGTGCCGATGCCGACCTTGGTCGCCTGTCCGACGCGCTGCGAATCCAGGTGCCGGCCGTGCCACAGCTCACCGAGCAGCGCGCCGGCAAACGGCCCCGCAAACAGCCCGATCGGGCCGAAGAAAATCCCGACCACGGTGCCGAGCACCGCGCCGACGATGGCCGTGCGACTGGCACCGACGCGCTTGGCGCCGACCGCCGTCGCCCAGACATCCACCGCCAGCGACAGCGCCGTCAGCACGCCGAGGATCGCGATCCACCCCCATTGCACACGCTGGAAACCATCGACCGCCGCGACCAGCAACATGCCGGCGAAGATCAGCGGGATGCCGGGAATCGCCGGCAGCACGATCCCGGCGAGGCCGGCGATCGCCAGGATGCCGGCGACGATGTACCACAGCGTGTCGAGCGTCATGGGCGTGCCTTGCGACGTGGCCTGCGATGCCTGCCGCTGTCGCGCAGGCCGGTCGCAACAGTCTTGCACGCCGCCGGCGCGCCTGCGACGGGTTGCGTCGCCTGATCGCTTCGATCGAGGTTTGAATCCTGCAACGGCAGAGTGTTGCGGCCTACAAAAGATCGGGTCCGCCGATGGCGGGCCCGATCGATAGCTTCCTTCCGGAACAGCTCAGCGCGCGTAAGCGCGGTTGTTCTGCACCTGCACGTACGAGCCTTCGCGAATACCGGCAAGGTCGTTCTGCTGCACGACGGTAGTGCGGCCGTCGTTGAAGCGGACATACACGTAGTAGGTGCTCTTGCTTTGCACGTTGTTCTGGATCGCGTTGCCGGCCAGCGCGCCGCCGACGGCGCCGACGATGGCCGCGACATTGCGGTTGCCCTTGCTGCCGCCGGTGTGGTCGGAGATTCCGTGACCGGCGGCTGCGCCGACGATGCCACCGAGCACCGCGCCGGTGGCATTGGGCGCGCTCTGGCCGCGGCCGACGGTTTCGATGCGCGTCACCGTGCCGCAGTCGTAACAATTGTTGTTGCCGTAGGCCGGCGGCGGGTCGTTGTAGCCGTTGTTGTTGTTGTTGTTGTAGCCATCATTGCTATAGCCGCCGCCATAGCCCGGCAACGTGGTGGCGCAGCCGGCCACGGCAAGGGTGGCGAGCATCGCGGTCGCGCCGAGGATGCGGGTCTTCATGGCTGTCTCCTGAGTGTGTCTTGGTGAGCGGAGCGTGATGCACCCCGTACCGCCGCACGATAGGCGCACGGCCGTGAACCTGCGGTCAACCTCGTCGCGGCAGAACGCCGAAGCACGCGCCGCGCCAGCGCGGATTCACACCCTCGGCCAGGCCCGATCGCCTGGCGTAAGGTCGCAGCACTCAGTTCGAGAAATCGTCGTGGCAAGCCTTGCACACGGCATTGATCTTTTCCGCAGTCTTGACCACGCCCGAGCAGTTCAGCGGCGGCGACGCGAGTGCGGCGTCGAGCGTGGCGCGCAGGTCACTGGCGTGCTTGGCGAAGCGCTCGTCCTCGCGCATGTCGTCGCCGTACGCCGTTTCGATATCGTTGGACACCATGCGCATCGCCTGCAGGTGCGGCAGCACGTCGGTCGCGCCGCAACGGTTGGCGTCGGTGCTGGCTTCGAGCAGCGCGCTGTGCGCCTGCATCATCGCCATCACCGCGTCTGGAAACTCGTCCTGCCAGGTTTTCCTCACCTCGATCGCGCGCAGGATCGTCGCCACCGCGATCACGCCGACCACCAGTCCGATCAAAAACAGAAACAGATAGCGCATCGCCGCTGACGATTTCGGCGCAGCGGCGTTCGGCGTGGGGCTGACTAGCGCGGACATGATGGTCTCCGTGGATAGCGCGGCGAACATAGCATGCGGTCTCGCCAGGCGCGGGCCTGTTGACAACAAGGGTTAGGCAAGAACTGACATAAAGCCGTGGTTTCGAAAGGGGGTGCAGCGGATGTTTTATGCTGGAACATTCAACCTCTGATGCCAACACGGCGACAACGATGCCTCTATCGACTCCTCCCCGCGCCACGCACCGCACACCGGCTTGCCTCGTTCGTAATGCGGTGGCCATCGTGGCCACGGCCCTGCTGCTCGCCGCGTGCGCGCATCGCGACACGCGCGACCATGCCGATGCGCGCTGGCGCAACGCACGGCAGTTGGTGCTGGTGACCAGCGCCGACTGGGACGCCGCCAACGGCACCCTGCGCACCTACACCCGCACCCGCGGCGGCTGGCAGATCGACGGTGAAGCGACGCCAGTCAGCCTCGGACACAGCGGCGCAGCCTGGGGTCTCGGCCTGCATCCGGATCAGACCGATGCGCCGGTGAAACGCGAAGGCGACAAACGCGCGCCGGCCGGAGTGTTCGCGATCGGCCCGGCGTTCGGCTATGCCAGAAGCCAGGCGACCGCGCTGCCGTATGCGCAGATGCAGGCGAGCAGCTGGTGTGTGGATGTTGTCGACTCGCCGCTGTACAACCGTATCGTCGACTCGAAAGACGTCGGCGACGCCGCGGTTGCCGGCTCCACCGAGCCGATGCGCCGCGACCTGCAAGCCGATGGCGACGAGTTGTATCGGATGGGTTTCGTGATCGAACACAATGCGCAGGGCCGCAAGGGGGCCGGCAGCTGCATCTTCGCGCACCTGTGGCGCGCGCCCGGCACGGCGACCGCCGGCTGCACGGCGATGGCGCCGCCGGCGATGGAGCGGTTGTACGGCTGGCTGCGGCCGGAGGCGCATCCGGTGTTCGTGCTGCTGCCGCAGGCCGAGTACCAGCAGCTGAAAAGCGCATGGAACCTGCCCTTGTAGAAGCGCCACCGTGGCGGTTGTGACACAGTGTCGCCGCCCACCAGACCCCCAAGCGACGGGCGTTATTGGCGATGCCCCGTCGCGGCCATGACCGCTTCCACAAATGCATCCCGATTCATCATTCACACGACGAGACCGCACTGCATGTCGATATCCACCCGCGTTCTGCTTGGCCTCGCCCTCGGTGCCGCGATCGGCCTCAGCCTTGCAATCTGGGACCCGGCGCTCGCCACGACCGCTGCCAGCGTGGTGCAGCCGATCGGCCGGTTGTGGTTGAACGCCTTGCAGATGACCGTGGTACCGCTGGTATTTGCGCTGGTGGTGGTCGGCGTCAACACCACCAGCCATGCCGCCGCGTCGGGACGCACCGCGCGCGTCGCGATCACGGTGTTTGTGGTGCTGCTGGTGCTGGCCAGCACGTTCGCTGCGTTCGCTGCGCCGGCGCTGCTGTCGCTGCTGCCGCGCGACGAGGCCGCGGTAATCGCGTTCCGCGCCGCGCTGACGCCGGTGGAGGTGCAGGCCGGTGCCAGCGGCCTCGGCGCGGCGATCGCCGCGATGATCCCGTCCAATGCGATCGCCGCCGCTGCGCAGAGTGCGATGCTGCCGCTGGTGGTGTTCGCGTTGTTCTTCGGATTTGCATTGACGCGCATCGACGGCGAGCCCCGCGCGCGGATGCTGGGGTTTGTGCAGATCATCGCCGATGTCACCATCGTGATCGTGCGCTGGGTGCTGTGGGCGGCGCCGCTGGGCGTGTTTGCGCTGATGCTCGCGGTCTGCGCGCAGGTCGGGCTGACCCTGCTCGGTGCGCTCGGCGGCTACATCCTGATGCAGTGCACGATGTACATCGCGGTGACACTGATGCTGTACCTCGTCGCGCGGGTGTTTGGCGGCGAGCCGTTCGTGCGCTTTGCGAGCGCGATTCTGCCGGCGCAGACGATCGCGGCGAGCACGCAATCCTCGCTGGCATCGCTGCCGGCGATGATCGACTCGGCACGCACGCGCCTGGGCTATCCGCTGCAGGTCACCTCGCTAGTGCTGCCGATGGCGGTGTCGTTGTTCCGCATCACCAGCCCGGTAAAGTACATGGGCGTGGCCGCGTTCGTGGCGTGGCTCTACGGCATCGACGTGTCCGCCGCGCATCTTGCCGCCGGCATCGCCCTGGCGGTGATCATCAGCATGGGCTCGGTCGGCCTGCCCGGCCAGGTCAGCTTCATGGCCACCAACGTGCCGGTCACCCAGGCGATGGGGTTGCCGATCGAGCCATTCGGCGTGCTGCTGGCGGTCGATACCATTCCCGACATGTTCGCGACACTCGGCAACGTCAGCGCCGACCTCACCGCGACCAGCGTGGTCACCAAGCGCACTGCGCCGGACAGCCTGGGACAGTCCGAATAGCTCCGCAAAAGGACGCAAAAAGCGCAAACAAGATCATCCCTGACACCTTTAGCTTTGTGGTCTTTGCGGTCCTTGCGAAACCATTGCCCAGGTTCGTAATTTGCCCATCAACGGTATCGTGCTGCATCTCGACCTGTCTCGCTGGAGCATCAGTCGCACCGCGCTCGGCACCGCGATCGGGCTGTCGCTGGCAATGCCGCTCGCTGCTGCCGCACAGACGCAAGATCCGGCGTCGGCACCGATCGGCAATGCCACAGCGACGGCAACGACGCTGCAGAAGATCGTCGTCACCGCGACGCGCAGCGAAACAGATCCATTCGAGATTCCGGCATCGATCGACAACGTCGATGTCGACGATCGCCTACGTCTGGGCGCCAGCCCGCCGAGCTGCTCGGCGGCATGGCCGGCGTGGTCGCGCGCGATCGCCAGAACTACGCGCAGGACACCCAGATCTCGATCCGCGGGTTCGGCGCGCGCAGCACCTTCGGCATTCGCGGCGTGCGCCTGTACAGCGACGGCATCCCGGCCACGCAACCCGACGGCCAGGGCTAGGTGTCGCACTTCAATCTCGATTCCGCCGACCGCATCGAGGTGCTGCGCGGGCCGTTTTCGGCGCTGTACGGCAACGCGTCCGGCGGCGTGGTGCAGATCTTCACCGCCGATGGCCGCGACCCACCGGAACTGCGCGTCGGCGTCACCGGCGGCAGCTTCGGCGCGCTGCGCACCAGCCTCAACGCGCGCGGCAAACAGGACGATTTCGACTACACCATCGACTACAGCTATTTTCGCAGCGACGGCTATCGCGAGCACAGCGCAGCGCAGCGGCATTCGCTCAACGTCAAGCTGGCCTTGAGCCTGAGCAACGGCGCAACGCTGACCCTGATCGGCAACGATCTCGAACAACCCGACACCCAGGACCCGCTCGGCATCACCCGTGCGCAGTTCGACGCCAATCCGCGGCAGACCGCGGCGGTCGCTGCGCAGTACAACACCCGCAAGCGCGTCGCGCAGGCGCAGGGCGGCGCGATCTACGAGCAGGCGATCGGCGACAGCAACAGCGTGCGCGCGCTGCTGTACGGCGGCAGCCGCGACATCGTGCAGTTTTTGTCGATCCCCGCCGCGACGCAGGGCGCACCGACCCAGGCCGGCGGCGTGGTCGATCTCGCCACTGGCTACGGCGGCACCGACCTACGCTGGACGCACAGGGCACAGTGGGCCGGGCAGCCGCTTGAACTCAGCGCCGGCATCTACAGCGACACCACGCCGGTGGCCGGGCTGCTGTTTCGCGCCACCTCGGCGCTAACCTGTACGCGTCGTTTGGCCGCGCGTTCGAGACACCGACCTTCGCCGAGGCCGGCTACCGCGCCGACGGCGGTGCCGGGCTGGCGTTCGACCTGCGCCCGGTAACCAGCGACAACGCCGAAATCGGTGCCAAGTGGCGGCGCGAGGGCCTGCAAGCGCAGCTGGCCGTATTCCAGAGCGACAGTGACGGCGAACTCGCCGTGGCCACCAGTGTCGGCGGCCGCACCACCTACCAGAACATCGACCGCTCGCGGCGTCGCGGTGCCGAGCTGAGCGGCGACTGGCAGTTCGCCGGCGGCTGGAGTCTCGGTGCCGCCTACAGTTATCTGGATGCGCGGTTCACCTCGGCGTTTCTAGGCTGCAGCACGCGCTGCGCGCGGCCCGACACCCCGGTCGCCGCCGGCACGCGCATCCCCCGGCGTGCCGCGCAACAGCGCCAGCACGTCGCTGCGCTGGCGGCGCGACAGCGGCTGGAACGCCGCTGTCGATGTGAACTACGCCGACGCACTCACCGTCAACGACTTCGGCAGCGAGTCCGCACC
>JBOHYD010000327.1:0-8085 GCA_050737635.1 Luteimonas sp.
CTGCCGACCAGGATCATTTCCTGTTCGGCGAGCCGGCGGCTGGCGCCGGCATGCAGGCCGGAGAGGATGCGCAGCACGCCGACCGGACCGACGCCGGGCGCTGCGCTGGGGGCGGTGGTGTCGGTGATGTCGGTGGTCATGGCCGGACTCCTGCGGAGCTTTGTAAAACTGGCTGGTAGAGGGACGAAGTTTCTGGGTCGGGATGCCGGTGTGGGATACGGAAAAATGCTCAGCGCCGAGCTCAGGCGTTGATCTGTCCGGCCTGCACGATGCGCAGATCCGGGGCGAGCTCCTGGTAGGACAGTACCGGCAGCTCAAAGAAATCGATTTCCATCAGCTTGCGCAGGTGGCGGCGTACATCCAGCGAACACAGCAGCACCGGCTGCACGCCGGCGGCCTGGCGGGCGAGCTGGGCGCGCACCTCGCTACCCAGCCGCGCGGCGAGCTCAGGCGAGATCGCGAGCTGGCTGGCACCGCCGGCAACGCGCACCGACTGACGCAGCTTGTCCTCGAGCTCGGGATGGATCAGCAGCACGTGCAGGGTGCGGTCGGCGTCGGCGTAGCGATCGGCGATCTCGCGCTTGAGCGCGACGCGGACATATTCGGTGAGCAGCACGACGTCCTTTTCGCGGCCGCCGACGTCGGTGATCGCCTCGAACGCATCGCGCAGGTTGCGCACCGGCACGCCTTCCTCGGCAAGCCGGCGCAGCACGTCGGCAACGCGCTGCGGTGCGACCACACGCAGCATTTCCTTGACCAGGTCCGGATAATCGCGCTGCATGCGCACAAACAGGTTGGCGGTTTCCTGGATGCCGATGAAGCCGCCGAGCCGGCGCTGCAGCGCACTGCGGATGTGCTCGCAGACCACGTCGATCGGCATGCGCGCATTGTCATTGGCCGCCGTGGTCCATTCCCCGGCCAGCGCCGGGAAAAACCCGGGCAGCTTGTGCGCGCTATCGCCGGATACCCGCGCCGGCAGCAGCCGCGCATCGCTGCGCAGGCACCCCGAGGCGACCCGCGCGCCGTGCGCGGTGAGCCGGTATTCGCCGTCGCCCAGCGCGACGGAAATGCGCAGCTGCGGTGCCGGCACCGGTACGCCGTATTCGTCGCGCAGGCGCTGCACGATCGCGGCCAGCCGCGCGCGCACCGGCTCCTCGCCGAGGTCGGCCACCAACGACGGCGAGATCTCGAGCTGCAGCGCCGACGGCGGTGCCATGTCGTCGGAATCGGCCGGCTTCTGCGCCTCGGCCATCTCCTTGTCCGGCACCCGAAACGCGCGCCGCAGCACTTCGAACTTGTGGCGATAGCGCCACGCGCTGGCGGTCAGCATCACCATGCCAAGCAGCAAAAACACCAGCTTCGGAAATCCCGGCACCAGGGTCATCAGCAGCGCGAGCAGGCCGGTGATCAGCATCACCCGCGGCTGGCCGGACACCTGGCGGGTGATCGAATCGCCGAGATGGCGATCGTCTTGCTCGCCGGCGGTGCGGGTGACCACCAGGCCGGCGGCGATCGTGGCGAGGATCGCCGGAATCTGCGACACCAGGCCGTCGCCGATGGTCAGGATGCTGTAGGTGTGGGTTGCATCGCCGAGGGTCATCTCGCGCTGCATTACGCCGATCGCGAGACCGCCGAGCAGGTTGATGATGATGATGACGATGCCGGCGATGGCATCGCCCTTGACGAACTTCATCGCGCCGTCGAGGCTGCCGTGCAGCTGGCTTTCGACCTCCAGCAGACGACGCTTGCGGCGTGCCTCGTCCTTGTCGATCAGGCCGGCGCGCAGATCCGAGTCGATCGACAGCTGCTTGCCGGGCATCGCGTCCAGCGTGAACCGCGCCGCGACCTCGGCAACGCGCTCGGCACCCTTGGCGACGACGATGAACTGCACCACGGTGATGATCAGAAACACCACCAGGCCGACCACCAGATTGCCGCCGGCGACCAGACTGCCGAAGGTCTGCACGATGTGACCGCCTTCGGCGTTGAGCAAGATCGAGCGGGTGATCGCGATCGACAACGCGAGGCGAAACAACGTGGTCAGCAGCAGCACGCTCGGAAAACTCGAAAACGCCACCGGCGTTGGGATATAAATCGCCAGCAGCAGCAGACCGAAGCCGATCGAGATGTTGATCGCCACCAGCGCATCGATCGCGATCACCGGCAGCGGCAGGATCATCACGCTGATGATCGTGACCGCGGCAAACGCCAGCACCAGATCGCTGTAGCCGCTGCGCGCGCGCGGCAGATTGCCGGCCGGCACAGCAAACAAACTGGCCATCAGGCTGCGCATCGCACCCCTGCGCCGCGGCAGATGCTGCCCACGCTTGCCGCAGCGGTGCGTGGTGGTGGCGTGTCATCGGCACGCGCATCGAAGGCGAGTGCCGCACGCCGCGCAGAGGCGTCGGCTGACCTGCCTTGTTGTTGCATCAACATCCAAAACTGCCGCATAGTTCCTGCCCTATTGCGTCACTTTGTGTCAAATTACGATAATCGAAAGAAATCCTCAAGACGTAAAATTTGCGTTGCCACGAAGAATAAATTTGCAGCGACGATGCCGGCGAAGTGAATTCAACTTCTTGTAATCTCTATGTAATTATTGCGTCACACGGAGTTAACAGTGCGCCTTTATATGAGCGGTTCAGCGCGTGCTGCCGGGATCGGTGTCTCGAGATCAGCCGGCTCAAGATTTGTGATGAATCGCACATTTTGACTTGCCACACCGATCGCGAAGACCCGTCCGGCGCGCGAACGCACCAGCACCAGGCGTTCACGCGGACCGACCGGGAGGATCTGCAGGATCGTCAACGGCGCATCCTGGCCAGTCAGTCCGAAGCGCCGTCGCAGCAGATACAGCACCGCGAGCAGGGCCACGATGAGCAATGCCAGAGGCAGCACGATCCCCAGCAGCTCGCCGAGCGCCGACGACGACTCCGCCGGCATCGCCGCCGCCACTGCAGCCGGCGACGTGGTTGCCGGCGCGGCCCATGCCAGTGCCGGTACGATGGCGAGGACGGCAAGGACACTGACGGCATGGCGGGCGAACGATCGGGGGGTCGGCATGGGAATCGCGGCGATGATGGCGGGAATGAGCGGGCACCGTAGCAGGGCATCCGCGCTGGCGGACGCGTCCGCCGATGCTCGCCGCGATCCCGCGGCCGATCGCGGCCGTCTCGGCGACGGCATCGCGAACGCCATCGTCGCGGGCGCGCTTTCGCGGTATCTGAACGCAGCGGCCGCATGATGCCGCACTCACGCCGCGCCGCCAGCACCGCGGATGCCGAAGCCGGTTTCCCCGTCGATACCGGCCTGCTGTCGCTGCTCGAGGCGATGCCGTTCGCGTGCGCCGCCTACGACCGTCACGATGGCGCGCTGGTGGCGTGCAACCGACGTTTTGTCGACGACTTCGCGGCACTGCCCGCGCACCTCAACCGCCGCGATCTGCTCGCGGCGCTGCGCGACGGCGATGCGACCGGCGACGAGGAGGCGCCGCTTGATGTACACGCTCCGCACAGCGGCCGTTGGTACGCGTTGCACTGGGGCGATGCCGCACTCGCTGGCAGCACATTGCGTCTGCTGACCGCGGTCGACATCAGCGAGCGCATGGAGGCCCTCGACTCGCACAAGGCCCGGCAGGAAAAACTGCTGTTCACCTCGCGGATGATGTCGGTCGGCGAAATGGCCGCGACGCTGGCCCACGAGCTCAACCAGCCGCTCGCGGCGATCGTCAACTACCTCAACGGCAGCCTGCGGCTGATCGACCAGGCCGGCGGCCCGGTGCAGGTCGAGCGCGCGCTGCAGGCCGCGCGCACCCAGGCCGAACACGCCAGTGCGGTGATCTCGCGGGTACGCGAGTTTGTGCGCGCGCGCGAGCCGCGACGCGACGCGCACGAGATGGCGGAGATCGCCTCGACGGTGCTCGAACTGCTGCGACTCGAAGCCGAACGCCAGCAGCTGCGCATCGACGTCGCGCTCAGCGACGCGCTGCCGGCGGTCTACGCCGACCGGGTGATGATCGAGCAGGTGCTGCTCAACCTGGTCAAGAACGCGATCGAGGCGATGCGCGAGATCCCGTCGGGCCGTCGCGAGCTGCGCATCGAGGGCCGGGTCAACCTCGACGGCGACGTCGAAGTCCGCGTCTGCGACCGCGGTGCCGGCCTGAGCAGCGCCGAGCAGGACCAGCTGTTCTCGGTGTTTTTCACCACCAAGAACGACGGTCTCGGCATCGGCTTGGCGATCTGTCGCTCGATCATCGAATATCACAAGGGCCGGCTGTTCTTCGAGCCGCGCGAGGACGGTGGCAGCGTATTCGGATTCACCCTGCCGCGCGCCGAGGGCAGGGGAGCATGACGGTGGACACAACGATGAGGGCCGGGGAGCGGCCATGACCGCCCCCCGCATCTACCTCGTCGACGACAACGACGGCTTCCGCGACTCGGCCGCGTGGCTGCTGGAAACTGCCGGCTTCGAGACGATGGCGTTCCGGTCCGGCCCCGACTTCATCGCCGCCTACGGCGAGGACCGCCACGGCGGCGCGCGCGAGGTGTTGGTGTCGGACATCCGCATGCCGCAGATGAGCGGGCTGCAGCTGCAGGACGAACTGCAGCGCCGCGGCATCGCGCTGCCGACGGTGTTTGTCACCGCGCACGGCGACGTGCCGCTGGCGGTGGAGGCGATGCGCAAAGGCGCATCCAACTTTCTCGAAAAACCCTTCGGCGACGCGGCGCTGATCGAGGCGATCCGCGCCGCGCTCGCCAACGCGCGCAACGGCCACGCGGTCGGTGCGCAGGGCGAATGCCTGGCCAGGCTGAGCCCACGCGAACGCCAAGTGCTCGACCTCGTGGTCGCCAGCAAACCCAACAAGATCATTGCCGACATCCTCGGCATCAGCATCAAGACCGTCGAGCTGCACCGCTCGAACATGATGAACAAACTCGGGGTACGCTCGCTGCCCGAACTGATGAAAGTGGCGCTCGGCCATGGATGATCACGCAGGCCTCGGCAAAAGCACCGCAAAGACCGCGCGCAGCAACGCCGCGGTGGCCGCGCAATCCTTGCGCGGACGCATTCCCGCGCTCAGCGCTGCGCAAGCGCAGGCGCTGTGCGCACTGTTCGCCGAACCGCAGCGCTGGCTGCTCGGCGACGGCAGCGAACTGCATGTCGCCCCCGGCCGCGCCGGCAACAACGCCGAAAGCTTCCCCGTCGACGCCGACGGCACGCGTCTCGCGCTGCGCTTGGATGCCAGCGCGATGGCCGTGGAGGACGGCCTGCACTGGAGCGATTACGTCGGCCGGTCGCGGCTGTTGGCGTGGAGTCTCGCGCACGAATCGGCACTGATGCGCCTGAGCGATGCGCTCGGCGTGCCGCTGATGCCGGTGGACGCCGATGCCGACGCCGAGAGCCAGGCGCTCGGCAACGATCCGCTCTGGCTGTCGTTCGCGATCCTCGACGGCGCTGGCAACGATGCGCGGCTGCCATCGGTGCGCGGCGCGATGCGTTTGCCGCCCGACTGGCTGACGCGGCTGATCGCGCGCGCCGAGCCGGTGTACGAGAACGATCCGTTGCCGGAGCTCGGTGCCTGGCGCGCGCTGCCGGTGCCTGTGGCGATCGCCTTCGACGGACCGCGATTGGACGGCGACGCGTGGCGGCGGCTGCGCGGCGGCGACGTCATCGTGCTGGGCCGCGCGCAGGCGCTGCGTTGCGAGGCGCGCGATCCGAAACGCACCTGGCCGCTGGCGGCGGCGCCGGACGGCTGGCGGATCGACGGCAACGCCCGTCCGACCCGTGCCACTCACTCTTATTTTCAGCAGGAGCGCGCCGCGATGACCGACACCGAACCCTCTCCACCCGACGATGCCGACGTCCAGATCGACCGCGAGGACGCCGTCGCGCGCGCGCTGCCGGTGCAACTCGCGTTCGAGATCGGCCAGCTCGAACTCAGCGTCGGCGAACTGGCGTCGCTGCAGCCGGGCTACGTATTCGCATTGCCGACGCATCTCGCAGGCGCCAACGTCACGCTGCGCGCAAACGGCCGCGTCGCCGGTCGCGGCGAAGTCGTCGCGGTCGGCGACACGCTCGGCGTACGGCTGCTGTCCTGGAACTGATCGCAGTGGCGGATCGTATTGTGGTCGCCGTGCCGCTCACAGCGCTTGCGATGTCAACACGACGGTCCGCGGGTCGGTACGTTTCCGGATGCGGATGTTCCGCACACCACTGAACAGGCACGCGCATGGATTTCAGCAACCTCGACCCGGCACTCGTCCTCCTGACGGTCGTCAGCCTGTCGCTGGCACCGTTCGTCGCGGTGATGGTGACCTCGTTCACCAAGATCGTGGTCGTGCTCAGCCTGCTGCGCAACGCGCTCGGCCTGCAGGCAGTTCCGCCCAATGTGGTCATCAACGGACTGTCGATCATCCTGTCCATCTACGTGATGTACCCGATCGGGATCCAGATCTCCGACACGGTATCGAAGTCGCAGGGAAGCTCGATGCGATCGGCTCAGCCGCTGGACATGCGGGCGATCCTGGACCTCGCGGACAAGTCCAAGGAGCCGATGCGCGAGTTTCTGATCCGGCACACCAGCGACGGCGAGCGCGCGTTTTTCCTGAAGACCGCGCAGCGCCTGCTGCCGGAGGACAAGCGCGAGTCACTGAACGGCCGCGACTTCATCGTCGTGGTGCCCGCGTTCACCGTGAGCGAGCTGACGCAGGCGTTCCAGATCGGCTTCCTGATATTTCTGCCGTTTCTCATCATCGATCTCATCGTATCCAACGTGCTGCTCGCCATGGGCATGATGATGCTGGCACCGACGACGGTATCGCTGCCTTTCAAGTTGCTGCTGTTCGTGCTGATCGATGGTTGGTCGCGACTCGTGCATGGACTTGTGCTGACCTACCGGTGACGGTATGAACACCGGCGATGTCATCCAACTGACCAAGGACGCCTTGTGGCTGGTCCTGCTCCTTTCGGCGCCTCCGATCGTGGCCGCGTCAATAGTGGGCCTGATCGTGGCGTTCCTGCAGGCAGCGACGCAGCTTCAGGAGCAGACCTTCGCCTATACGGTCAAGTTCATCGCGGTAGTCGTCACCATTGCGGTGACTGCATCGCTGGTCGGAAGCGCGCTGCTCAACTTCTCGGAGCGCGTTTTCAGCCGATTTCCTGGTCTCGTTTACTGAACGCATCCGCACAAAGCGTTTTCGCACACCGGACCCCGGATTCGCCTCGCATCAGCGGTGGTGGCCGCACCCGCTGCTGCGAACGGGTTTCCGGTAGGCCGGCAAACCGCAACCGACCGAAGCACTCGCATGGAATTTGACGCCCTCGGCAACATCATCACCGCAGTTGCGCTCAGCGCGCCGCGCATCGCGGCCGCCTTCATCGTTCTTCCTCTGATGGCCGGCGATACGGTCCCGGCGCTGGTTCGCAACAGCTTTTTTGTCGTCCTCGCCATCGTCGCGTCTCCGTTTGCCGCTGCGGCCGCACCGATGACCACGCTCAGTGGACTGGAGTGGGTCGCGATCGTCGCCAAGGAGATCTTTGTCGGCCTGTGTATCGGTTTTCTGTTCGGAATCGTGTTCTGGGCGATCGGGATTGTCGGCAACATCATCGACACCAAAGTGGGCTCGAACCTCGCCAGCGTTATCGACCCGCTGCAGGGGCACCAGACCTCGCTGACGGGGAAATTTCTGTCGCAGCTGGCGGCGTGGCTGTTCATGGCCAGCGGCGGCTTTCTGATCTTTCTGAACCTGTTGTTCGGAAGTTACGCGGTGTGGCCGGTGACCTCGGGCTTTCCGTCGCTCACGTCTGCGGGGGAGTTGCTGTTTGTCGACGGGCTGGCACGGCTGATGCTTCTGTCACTCTTGTTGTCGGCTCCCGTGCTGATCATTCTATTCGTGGTCGACATGTGCCTGGGTCTCATCAACCGATTCGCACAGCAACTGAACGTGCTTGCGATTTCGCTGGCGATCAAGTCATGGGTAGCAACGTGGGTCGTGCTCCTGTGCCTTGGCGTGTTCATCGAGTTCGTCATTGCGGACATGGGCCGCGGCAGCGCGCTGCTTGACGCGCTGACGCGTAGCCTGGCGC
>JBOHYD010000328.1:0-1581 GCA_050737635.1 Luteimonas sp.
GCTATGCGCTGCGCGCCGACCGCGTCGCCGCCGGGCCGCTGCTCAGCGTCGCTGCGCTCAGCGATCGGCTGACGCCGTCGCTGCGGCGCTGGCTGCTCGCCAGCCGTCCCGAGGTCGAATTGCGTGATGTGCAACTCGCCGGCATCAGCGGCGGCGTGCTGCGCGTGCAAGCCGGCGTGCGCGATGCGCGGTTTGCCGCCGTCGGCAAGTCGCCGGGGCTGTCGGGCCTGAGCGGCGCACTTGACGGCGACGGCGACGGTGTCACGTTTGCGTTCGACAACAGCGCCACCTTGGGCTTCGATTGGCCGCCGGGCTTCGGCGTGCCGCACGATGTGCGCCTTGATGGCCGCGTGGTCGGCTGGCGCGACGGCGGCGGCTTGCGCATCGAGACCTCCGGGTTACGCATGCAGGGCATCGATTACGCGGCCGAGATGCGCGGCGGGCTGGCGTTCCAGGGCGACGGCACGCGGCCGTCGATCGATCTGGCCGTGCGCGTCGACGATGCCGAGGTCGCGGCCGCGCAGCGCTTCTGGGTGCGCAATGCGATGTCGGCCGGCACCGTGCGTTGGCTCGAACGCGGCCTAGTCAGTGGCCGCGTTCGCGACGGCCGTGCGATCGTGTCCGGCGATCTCGACGACTGGCCGTTCCGGGTGCAGTCCGGCGCTGCGTCGAAGGGCGTCTTCCACGCAGCCGCGCGCCTGCGCGATGCGCAGATCAAGTTTCTCAAGGACTGGCCGGCGGCCGAGCACATCGACGCCGATATCGATTTCATCGGCCACGGCTTCACGCTGAAAGGCCGCGGCGCGATCGCCGGCATCGCGCTGCCGCAGCTGACCGGCGGCATCGCCGATTTTCGCATCGGCGAATTGGCCGTCAGCGCCGATGCCGACACCGACGCGGCGGCGCTGCTGAGGATGTTGCGGCAGACGCCGCTGCGCCAACGCTACGCCGCGACCTTGGACGCGCTGGCCGCGAGCGGTCCGGCGACGGCGAGGGTCGCGATCGACGTGCCGCTGCGCATCAAGCCGGTGGTGGCGGTGATCGACGGCCGGATCGCGCTCGGCGGCGCGAAGCTCGCCGAGAACCGCGCCAAGGTCGCGTTCGACGACGTGTACGGCGACATCGCGTTCGACCGTAGCGGTTTCGATGCCACAGGCCTGCGCACGCGGCACGACGGCCAGCCCGGACTGTTGAGCTTGCGCTCCGGTGCCGGCCACGTCCGCGATGCCACGCAGGCTTTCGAGGCCGAACTCGACGCCCCCCTGTCGGCCGGCGAGTTGATCGACAGGGCCCCCCACCTGGCGTGGCTGAAGGGGTATTTTTCCGGCCGCTCGCCGTGGCATGTCGGGGTATCGATCCCGAAGTCACCCGCGGTCATCGCCTCGACGACCACGACCACGACCACGACCACGCCAGCGACCGCGACGCGGCTGCGTCTGCGCTCGATGCTGGTCGGCACGCGCAGCGATCTGCCGGCACCGCTGCGCAAGCCGGCTGCCACGCCGCTGGCGACCTCGGTGGATACCGTGCTGCCGTTCGCCGGCGGTGAGGTCGCGGTCGCGTTCGGTGAGCGGCTGGCGC
>JBOHYD010000329.1:0-2895 GCA_050737635.1 Luteimonas sp.
GTCCCGGCTTGCGCCGGGATGACGGCGGCAACATTCCAGCCCTGGCAAATCAATCGTCGCCCTGGAAGGCCCCGGCGCGGTAGGTCAGCACCAGGGTGTCGCGGTAGCCGTCGCTATCGCCGGGCTGTTCGGGCTGGATCGGCGTCGACTCGTGGATCATCCGTGCGTCGTCGAGCAGCAGCAGCGACCACGGCATGTCGAGCGTAAAACGCTGACCGTTGGGTCCGGCGGCCTCGAACACGCGGCTCTCGCCGCCCTTGATGCCATGCCGCGCGACGATGAACACCGCGACAAAATCGACGCCGTCGCGGTGCGCGCCCTCCGGCGTCGGCCGGCCGATGCCGTCGCTGGTGTCGATACGGAACTGGTGCGCCTCGACATACCACGGCCGCGTCGGCCTGACCTCGGCAAAACAGCAGGCGAGTGCCTGCAGCATCCGCGACCACACCGGACGCGCGACGATGTCGGCCGCGATCGGCTCGAACCAACGCTGCATGCCACCGTGCAGCGCGTTATAGGTTTCCGACTGCCAATGCGCGCGGTGCGGCGCCTGCGCGACCTGCGCATCGTCGACGACGAAACACGAATGCCGGCGGCGCCGGTAGCTGCCGCCGTCACGCAGAAAGCCGTCCGGCGGCAAGTCGCCCCAGCTCGGCATCAACGCCTGCAGGTCGGCGACGGCGATGCCGCACAGCTCGACGACGCTGTCCGGCGTCAGCACTGCGTAGCCGCGTTCGCGCAATGCCGGCAGCAACGCCTCGACCGGCGTGAACGGGGCGGAAAACGTGGTCGTCATGCGGCGATTCTCCACGAGACGCTGAGCGGGAGTTACAGGCGGCATTCAGCGCGCTGCAGGTGCCGCGCGCGCATACCACCGCTGCGCGTTCGAAAACGCCGAAGCCCGCACTGCGCGGGCCTCGGGTTGATACCGGTGTGATACGCAACGCCCGCATGCGCACGTTCGACGTCGAGATGGCAGCCCCGGATGGATTCGAACCACCGAATGCCTGAGTCAGAGTCAGGTGCCTTACCGCTTGGCGACGGGGCTATAGCGCTGTGCTTTGAAGCGTGGCGAGTGTAGCGCGCGGGCGGCGATACCGCCCCGCGCGGTGAAACAAATCAGCGCTTCGAGAACTGCGTGGCGCGGCGTGCCTTGTGCAGGCCGACCTTCTTGCGCTCGACTTCGCGGGCGTCGCGGGTCATGAAGCCGGCCTTGCGCAGCTCGGTCTTCAGGGTCTCGTCGTACTCGACCAGCGCGCGCGCGATGCCCAGCCGAATTGCGCCGGCCTGGCCCGTCGTGCCGCCGCCGTGGGTGGTGGCGACGATGTCGAAGGTCTCGGTGCTCTTGGTCAGCTCCAGCGGCTGGCGCACGATCATCCGCGCGGTCTCGCGGCCGAAGAACTCGTCCAGCGGACGGTCGTTGACGGTGATCTTGCCGCTGCCCTTGCGCAGGAACACGCGGGCAGTGGAGGACTTGCGACGGCCGGTGCCGTAATTTTGAGTGATTGCCATGGTTTTGCTCTATGAAAAGTCCGCACATGGATGTGCGGGTCCTTGCGAAGGACTCGCGTTAAAGTTCCAGGACTTGCGGCTGCTGGGCGGTGTGCGGGTGCTCGGAGCCCTTGTAGACCTTGAGCTTCTTGTACATGGCGCGGCCGAGCGGGTTCTTCGGCAGCATGCCTTTGACCGCATGCTCGATCACGCGCTCGGGATGGCGCTCCAGCGCTTGGCCGAGGGTCTCGGACTTGAGATTGCCGATGTAGCCGGTGAACCGGTAATACATCTTGTCGGCCAGCTTGTTGCCGGTGACGTGGATCTTCTCGGCATTGATCACGATCAGGTAATCGCCGGTGTCGACGTGCGGGGTGTAGACGGGCTTGTGCTTGCCGCGCAGGCGGCGCGCGAGCTCGGTGCTCAAGCGGCCGAGGGTCTTGCCGGCGGCGTCAACGATGTACCAGTCGCGCTGGACGGTCTCGTTTTTGGCGGTAAAGGTCTTCATGGCGAAACCTGTTTCTCTGGTGGGTCGTCGGGCTGATTGCGGCAACCAAGCTGCCGCAATGTCGCCTCGCGATGTGAACTGCAAAAACGCAAGAGGCGGGATGATACGGGCCACGGCGGGTCGCCGCAAGTCGCCGCGTGAGGTTGCATCCACGGGCTGGCCCGGCAGACTGTCGCAGGCGCGGCGCCTCGTCGGTTCGCGACACCCCGCCCGATCCGGGCACCAGCAGCCCCATCCCGCAGGATCCCATGTCTGCCATCCGCCCCCTGACCCCGCTCGATCGCCTGCTCTCCGACACCCAGCGCGCGCTGGAGACGGTGTTCGGCCGTCCGCCCGCCACCCGACCCAATCCCGGCGATGCCACCCCCGACGTCGAACTCGGCCCCGGCGAACGCCGCCACGCCGCCGGCCTGATGCGCGTGAACCACGTCGGCGAAGTTTGCGCACAGGCGCTCTATGTCGGTCAGGCGACGGTGGCCCGCGACCCGGCCACCCGCGCGCACCTGCTCGAAGCCGCGCAGGAGGAAGGCGATCATCTGGCATGGTGCGGCGACCGCCTGCGCGAGCTCGACAGCCGGCCGAGCCTGCTCAATCCGCTCTGGTACGCGGGCAGCTACGCGATCGGCGTGCTGGCCGGACTGCGCGGCGATGGCTGGAACCTCGGCTTCGTGGTCGAAACCGAGCGTCAGGTCGAGGCGCATCTCGAGCAGCACCTGCAAACCCTGCCCGCGGCCGACCTGCGCAGCCGCGCGATCGTGTCGACGATGAAAGCCGACGAGGCCCGCCACGCCGACAACGCCGAACAAGCCGGTGCGCGCGTGCTGCCGCAACCGATCCCGACGCTGATGACGGCAGCGTCGAAGCTGATGAAGGCGATCGCGTATCGGGTGTGAGGC
>JBOHYD010000330.1:0-3419 GCA_050737635.1 Luteimonas sp.
AAACCTCCCCCCCCCCCCCCCGCCCCCAGATCACGTCGCCGCGATGCGCGTCTGCGCGATCGGCATCCGCCGCGTCGAGCTGGCCCCCGGCGTGCACCGGGATGACGATCGACACCATCCACACCGCGACTCGTTGAGCGATCGGGGAATGCTGGGCGACTCAGTCGCCGCCCTCTCCCGACTCGCCAAACCGCAATATCCCGTTCGCGCTGAACATCCGGAACGGGATCGATGTCAGCCGCATGCCGCGATTGACCTGCAGCACGAAATGCAGATGCGGGCCGGTGCTGAAGCCGGTGTTGCCGGACAGGCCGATCGGCTGCTCACGGCGCACGCGCTGACCGGCGCGCACCAGCACGCCTTCCGGTTTGAGGTGCGCGTACACGGCCATCGTGCCGTCGTCGTGCAGGATGCGCACGAAGTTGGCGCGGTCGCCAAAACGTTCGGCGTTGCGGCTGGCGGTGTCGAAATCGGATTCGACCTGCATCACCGTGCCCGCGCGCGCAGCGAGCACCGGCGTGCCGATGTCGGCGGCAAAGTCGACCGCGTGGTGGTTTTCGACGTCATTGTGACTGAACACGCCGCCCCAGCCCTGCGCGACGCGCGGTGTCGGCAGCTGCAGCGGGAAGGCGTATTCGACATCGAGCGGGCGCGCGTCCGGCGGACCGGGCATGGTGTCCATGCGCAGCTCGAAGCGGCCGCTTTTGCCGGGGTCGGCGACACCGATGCGCGCGACCAGCACGCTGCCGCGCGCCGGCACAGTCGCGCGCGCCGGCAACTCCGGAACGCCGACGACTCCGGCTCCGGCGGCCGCATGCACGCGCACCTGCACCGGACCGGCGAGCAGGTTGTCGGCAATCGCGACATAACCGCCGCCGCCGTCGTCGCGCTCGATGCGCAGGCGCGCGGGCGCGTTCGGCTCGGCCTGGAACGGGATCAGCGTGAGCCGCGACGCCGGCAGATCGGGGCGGTTGCCGTCGTAGTGCACGACGCCGTTGGCGTCGGTCCAGCGGTAGACCTGTCCGGCCGCCGCGACCGGGGCGAATGCGAGCAGCAGCGCCATCGCGATGGCCGCGGTGTTTCGCCTCGCGATCTTGGCTGCGGTCGGCGCGAGCACGGCAGACGGCTCGCGGCGGGCTGTGCTCATGGCGTGCACGCCGGTCGTGGCACGGACTCAGCATCGCGCGGCGGCCGAGTGACGCCGGCCGACAGCGCGACGGCCATGACCAGAAGCAGGCGATAGGCGGGCATTGCGAAAGTATGCGGGAGATGGGGCGCTGGGAGACGGGAGACGGGAGACGGGAGACGGGAGACGGGAGACGGGAGGTGGGAAGAGGGACCCATCTCCCGCCTCCCTCCTCCCGTCTCCCCGCCCTTCATCGCTTCATCCAGATCAAGCGATTGACAAAGATACAGCGAGCAGGCAACCTGCCGCCATCCATCGAGATCCGGCTGAGGGACAGGCCCGAAGACGCCGGGGCAACTGGATGGGGCGATCGCTGCTGAAGCGCGCTCCGTCGCGGTGCCAATTCCTGCGGGGACCTGCGTGTCCACCGGAAGATGGTTGCGCCCCGCCGACACAGTGGCGGCCCGCGCAGCAGCCGCCGTCGGCCCTCGGGCCATTCGACGCATCGCTCCGGCATCGCCCCGCGCCCTTGGTGGTTCCGTCCACTCGCGGACGCCAACCGGAACTGCCGCCATGAGCTTCGTCGACACCGCCGCCTACACGCTCGGCCACGAGTCTGTCACGCCGTTTGCACATCTTGCCGCGCTGCCCACCTGCCGCGCAGACGCGACGCGCGGCCAGTTCGACGTGGTGCTGCCGATGCGCCACGCCGGCCGGCGCCCATTGCGGCTGGCGTGGGAGCTGGTCGGCCCGGCGGATGCGCCGGTGGTGTTCGTCGCCGGCGGCATCTCCGCGCACCGCCATGTCGCGGCCAACGCAGCGCACCGTGAAAAAGGCTGGGCCAACGCGCTGGTCGCCGCCGGGCGCACGCTCGATCCGGCGACCACCCGCATCCTCGCGTTCGACTACGTCGGCGCCGACGGTCACCTCGATGCGCCGATCGACAGCGCCGACCAGGCCGACGCGATCGCGGTGCTGCTCGACGCGCTCGGTCTCGACACGCTGCGCGCGTTTGTCGGCTACTCCTACGGAGCCCTGGTCGGACTGCAACTCGCGGTGCGCCATGCCTCGCGGCTTAGCCAGCTGATCGCGGTCAGCGGCGCGCACCGCGCGCATCCGTACGCAGCGGCGTGGCGCGCGCTGCAACGCAAGGCGGTCGCGCTCGGCCAACTGCAGTGCAGCGATGCGCAGGGACTGTCGCTGGCACGGCAATTGGCGATGCTCAGCTACCGCACACCGGAAGAGTTTGGCACGCGCTTCGACGCACCGCCGCAGATCGTCAACGGCCGCGTCCGCGTCGCGGCCGAAGACTACCTCGACGCCGCCGGCGCGCAGTTCGTCGCGCGCACACCGGTCGAGGCCTGGCTGCGATTGTCGGAATCGATCGACCTGCACCGCATCGACCCCGCACAGGTCGGCGTGCCGACCACGGTCGTCGCGGTCGAAGGCGATCGCCTGGTGCCGCTCGCGGACTCCGTCGCGCTCGCCGAAGGCTTGGGTGCGCGCGGCAAGCTGCGCGTGCTGCGCTCGCCCTACGGCCATGACGCCTTTTTGAAAGAAACCGATCGCATCGACGCCATCCTGGCCGCCGCGCTGCGCACCACCATCACGAATACCGGAGACGCGGCATGAGCATCGACACCCTCATCGACAAAGCTGCCGACAGCGCCAGCCACGCGCCGGCCACCCGCGCTGTGCGCGCCGGCATCGACCGCGACAGCGCATTCGGCGCAGTCACGCCGCCGCTGGTGCTGTCAAGCAACTTCAGCTTCAACGGCTACAACGACAAACGCCAGTACGACTACACGCGCAGCGGCAACCCGACCCGCGACCTGCTCGGCGACGCGCTCGCCGAACTCGAAGGCGGTGCCGGCGGCACGATCACCGCGACCGGCATGGCTGCGATCACCCTGGTGCTGCACGCGCTGCTGCAGCCCGGCGACCGGCTGGTGGTGCCGCACGACGGCTACGGCGGCAGCTGGCGGCTGTTCAAGGCGCTGGCCGCCAAGGGCTTGTTCGATCTGGTGCTCGCCGACCTCACCGATCCGCGCGCGCTGACTGCCGCGCTTGCACCCGACGCGCAGGGTCGCACGCCGAAGCTCGTCTGGATCGAAACACCGTCCAATCCGCTGTTGCGCATCACCGACCTGCGCTTCGTGATCGACGCCGCGCACAAGACCGGTGCGCTCAGCGTCGTCGACAACACCTTCCTGTCGCCGGCGCTGCAGACACCGATCGCATTCGGCGCCGATGTGGTCGTGCATTCGACCACCAAGTACATCAACGGCCACAG
>JBOHYD010000331.1:0-11863 GCA_050737635.1 Luteimonas sp.
GTCGAATCCTCGAAAAGTGATGGGGTTGATCCATCCACGTTCCGAGAGCGCGACTCCTCGTTACAGCGCTGCGGGGCGCGACTCCCGCGTACACAAGCGTGGTGCGACGATTCGGCCGCGCAGGTAGCTTGCACGGATTTTTCATCGCCTCAAGTGCAAAACCACTACCGCCCGTTAACCGCCTCAAGCGCGGCGTCCATGGCATCCATCGGGTCGTCATAGACCGCCCTTGTCAGCGGGCGATGCGCCACGCCGGGACGTATCGAACTGACCGGCACCTTGCGCTCCGGGGCGGCTGCAGCCACGGCAGGCACGGGAATGCGTGCGTACGCCGCTTGGGTCGCAGCAAGCCACTGGCCCGGTGGCAAGCTCTGCTTGATGAAGGCGACCATGGTCGACAGCGCATCTCGTTTGCCGGCGTAGGCCGGATCACTGGCGATCATCTGCGCGTCATACTGCGCGAGCGTACCCGTTGCTTGCGCGACTGCCTGAGACGCCTGCGTCTGCGTCTCAGTCTGCTGGCGCGCGGTAGTTTGCAGCGCGGACTGCGTGCGCTGCGTAGCAATCTCCAGCGCTCGAGCCCGCGTCAGGTCGCCTTCGCCTATTTCAGCGAGAAGGTCGGGGTACTGGGCAAGGGGGTCATGGATGCCAGGCACCTCCTTGCCAAGCGCCTTCGCCATGGCCGCGTACTCCGCGCCAACGATCTCAAACGCTTTTTCAGCAGCAGCGCGGTCGCCTTGAGTCGCCTTGTTCACAAGCCCAAGGTAATCCAGCGTCTGTCCGTACTGTTCGGCCGATGTGCCAGTGTCCATGACCATCGCAATCATGTCGTCGGCGGCGCGCGCGCGCTCCACCATTTTCGGCAGCTCCGCGATGTCCTTGATACCAGCTCTTTCGAGTTCGGCCTTGTAAGGTGCGAGAGTCTTGATCTCGGCGGCCATGCCGCGGAAACGCTCAGTCGCCTTGCCCTTGAGTCCGAGTTCCTTCGCCTCGGCATCGAGTGCCGCATCGTCGGCATTCTTCGTCTCCGCCGCAGGATCTCTGGGATTCTCCTCCGAGTCTTTGACGGCGCTCTGTCCAGGCTTGTCTGTCAGTTTGCCGAGGTCGGCAGTGTCCTCCGCCGGTGCGACGCCGTCGGCTTCCGAAATCGCCTTGTCGATGGCCGCAAGGCTGTCGGCATCCGCGCCAACTGGCGCAAGATCGGCATCGATCGCCGCAATTGAGGGATCGCCTGCAACGGCGGCAGGAGCAGGGCCGGGAGTGTCAGCGGTGCTGGCTGGTTCGTTCGGGTCCATGGTGATTCCTCTGATTCAAGCGGCCAGTGCGGCCGGGACGTTAGGGATAGCTGTCGCCGCATCGCCGTTGCCTGGCTCGGTCAGCGGCGCGCCGTCGGGGCCGACTGGCATTGGGGCGGGGGGTGGGCCGATCTTGGGCACAAGCTGGTCCATGTCCAAGCGGTCGCCAGAACGGTCAGCTGTGATCTGCAGCAGCTTTTCGAGGCAATCGGCAACGTCGGTCGGCAGGGAATTACGGAGCTGCCCGATCTGTACGATTGCATTCTGTAGCAGCGGCAACTGCTGCGCCCACGCCTCGCGTTCGGCGGTTGTGTTCGGTTTGCCCGACGAACCGGCCCGGATTTCGATCTGCACCATGGTGTTGAGATCGGCCGCGCCTACGTACTCCGGCCATAGCGCATCCGGTCCGGCAATGGCGCGCACGTCATCAGCATCCATATGGGCGCGCGCGATCTCTGCTGTGTACTGCGCAAGTTCCTGCAGCACCATTTCGAGGTAGTCACGACGTCCGCCAGTGCGCGCCTGAAACCCGCCCTGCTGGATTTCCGCCTCGCGTGCGGTCTTTGCGACCGTCACTGATCCAGAAAGCGCCTCCTGCACACCAAAGATGCGTTCGATCGCGTTCATCAGCCGCGTGCGGTCATAGAGTGCCGGGTCTAGCCCAGGATAGGGACACGGTATAAACAATGAGGCCAGACTCGCGTTCGGCTGTGTGGTCTCTACACCAACCCACTCGCCGGTTTCGCTTTCGACGATCTTCGTCGCCGCATCCCCACCTATCTGACCCTTCAAGAACAGCATCTTTGGGTTGATACGCTTGCGATGTACTTCTTCCTGCGACGCGATGCGGTTGTAGGCGTCAACCAATTTCGACGCACGGCTCACTAGCGACTGCGGATGACGCTGGCCGTCCACTTCTGCGGTAGTGAACAGAAAAAACGGATAGAAACGCTCGGTCGCTGTCGGCTCCCAGGCTGGCTTGGCCCAGCATTTCATGCCTTCGATCAACGTGAGCACGTGGTTGCTCTGACGATCCCATACTTCCCACACCATCACCCATTCACCCGCTTCGCCGCAGTCTGAGCCGCTACCACTGCTGCCTGCAGCGACGAATGCGTCGGCATCAGCCGCGCTGGCGGCGTCCTCGATCTCCCGTTCGTTGGCCGACCGCAATTGCTTCATCACCGGCTTGCGCGCCATGTAAATCGTCGCGCCTTTTATCTGATCGGCAGTCAGGCCAAACGTCGCCATCACATCGCTCTTGAGCATCGCGATGCGGTGGGCGTTCCACGGCGCGTCAAGATGCGAAGCAACCTGATAGCCAGGCGCGACCTGAAAATCCTCGCCGGCCACTTGGTCGATCACATAGCCTCGGGCGACAACCTGTTCGGCTTGCCCCTTGAGCGCCTTTAGCTGGCGCTGGTACTCAGCGGTCTGCGCATCCAGCGCTGTGCCGCTAGCATCGTCCAGTGCCGCACGCTGTGCAGCTGCGCGCTTGATGTTGTCCTGCAAGTCATTGATCGCGGCAACTGTCTCCGGCGACGGTGCGGTGCGCTCCTGCCAGCTTGCCTTAAGGATGCCAAGGCCGATCGTCAGGCCCGAGCGAACAAAACGCCGTCCACGGGCCTTGAGGTTGGCATTACGCCACAGATGCGAAATGACGATCTCGACCGTCTCGGAATACTGTTTTGTGTCGCGCATCCGACGCGCATACCGCTCCTGCAGCCGATCAAACTCGGCCCGGATCATCTCCTCCCTCTTGGCGTTTTCAGCCATCTGTCCAGCGATGATGGCCTGTTGTTGCGGGAGCCCCATCACGATCGCCTGCGCAGCCACTTGTGCACCGATTTGTGCCACCCCTGGTGAGCGTTGGACCGTTTCCTCTGCGGCGTCTCGCACCGTTTCAATGCTCGGCGGTCGGCACGATTTCGCCGGCAGCACATCGACATCTGGATCCCTTGCATAAAGGAACGATTCGAGAATGTCGATGTTCGTGCCGACGATGTTGTCGTCGACCAGGAATACGGAGTCGCCACGGGCGTAGCGGCGGTCTTTGGCGTACTGTTTGCGCGCTTCCTCATCCCACTTGCGCGTGTCCATGATGCGCTTTTGCCACGCAGCAACGTCGGCATACTCGCGCGCTTTGTCGGGTCCGTCAGCGTGCGTGATGCCCGCGTCGATGGTGGCGATTTCATCGTTCATCCGTAAAACCTCCTGCGTTCCGCCGCAGCACGTTCGTTGTCGCGGTCGTCGTCGCGGATCCATTGCTCTGTGAAGGGCACGATCTCCATGATGACGGGCTGCTCAGGCAGCCCCGCATTGCCCATTTGGTCGAGACCACGAGCCAGCAGGCTGCAAACATCAACGCCGTCATCGGTGCGTCCCGGCTCGCCGGTGAAGGCGCAGAGTTGATTGACTAGGCGCTCGGCCCATGCCTCGCCCTTCGGCAGCCAGACGGTGCCCATGCTCGCGCGCGCCGCGAAGCCCATGGCTCGCGTCGCCTTGTTGCCGGCCGACGGCAACGCCTCGCGGTGGATGTAGACCCGTGGCCGTTGTTCGAGCATCGCCTTCGAGATGGCGCCGTCCTGCGAGCGCAGAATCACGCCGGCCTCCTCGAACCAGGTGTGCGGTTTGTGCCGGCGCAGCAACGCCACCGCCGCATCGATCCATGTCGCAGGCGCGGTCTGGCCGTACCACCAATCCACCAACCACAAGTCGCCGCTGTGGTCGAGGCCACCAATGCCGTGCTCCGTGAAGTCGCCGCCATCCTCGGTTACGGCGTAGTCGCTCGCCATGTACAGGTTCAGTCGCTCTGGCGGAGTGTCGTACCACTTGAACCATGCCCGCTTGAACATCAGGCCCGCGGCGGAACGACACTTGCCTTCCCAGACGTGCTGGTACAGATCGTCGTTCACTGCCTTCAGCTGCCGGCGCTCGTCGTCCATCTCCGAGCCGAACCACGGGTTGTCGCGCCAGTTGATCTCGCACACCCACGCATTCGGGTCCGTATTGACAACGAACCGCAGGTAGACGTAATCGTCTGCCTGATCCGGGTTGAAGGTGATCCAGATTTCCGATCCGGCCTTGCGGATGGTCGGGATCAGCACGTTCCACGAATTGGCCGAAACGCTGTGCGCTTCCTCGACCCAGACGATGTCGCAGCCTTCCCACGACTTGATCGAGTCGGCCGTGTAATCCTTCAAACCCGAAAAGCTGAACGTGCTCCCGGTCAGTAGGCACGTGATGCTGTCTTCTTCCTTCTTCGTGATCGCGAAGTAGGCAGACAGCCCAAGCCGTTCGATGTAGTCCTCTAGCACGCGCTTGCTGGACTGGGCGAGCGACTTTTGGACCTCGCGCACGCACAGGATGCGCAGCTTGTGCTGCATCGACCGCATCAGCAGCACCTGCGCAACAGTGTGTGACTTCGCACCACCGCGGCCACCGTGCAGCACTTTGAACCGGCGCGGCTGCAGGATCGGTAGCAACTTGACCGGCAGCTGCAGGGCCACCTCCGGACCGAGATTGCTCATTCATCTGCATCAGGCCGTGGCACCGAAATCACCGGCTGAACGATGAACTGTGGAGCCGGCGGCAGCTTGTTGCCGTCCGCATCGGCAAGCTGGACCTTGTCGCCGTAGACTTGGGGCTTGAGCTTCGCGGCCCGCCACTTGTAGGCATCAATCTTGACCCGGCTCGCCACGGCGTTCTCTGGCGTGGTCCCTTCCGCAGTTTCTAAAATCAGGTCATCCATCGCGTCAGCTTGAGCCTCGCGCGCGCGCGCGTACTTGGCTGCGAAATCAGGATTGCCATCCATCCATCGGATAACTGTCCCCCGATCCGGCATGTGCTCGGCCTCACAGATGCGCCGCATCGATTCGCCATTGATCAGCTTTTGAAGGATCGAATCCGCCAATCCCTCGCCATAGCTGCTTTGACGGCTCATGCCCATGCTCCGAAATGCTCAGGATCAGAGCGAGCGCGTTCTCGCATGGTTTCTCCCTCTCGCAGAACATAGATTTCGACATCGTCAGTCATCGCTGTTGACTGCATAGGTGCCGTGCGTTTCCATGCGCCGCGTGCCGGCCGGCGACAAGTCGTAGCGACCGGCGTACTCGCGGACGTAGCCGTGGGACACCAGTCCGTCAAGCAACTCGTCTGCTCGCTCACGGTAGGTGACCCTGAACTCCTGACGGCTAACGCTGATCTCACCGGTGATGGACTCAAGTCCAAGCTGAATGGGATCGGTCAAGGCCATACCTTCACTCCAGACAGGCCAGCGATGTGCTCCAGCACGTCCTCGGTAATCCCGGCATGCGTCGCCGTAAGGAACGGGGTGCCATCCGCGTTTTTCTTGCTTCCATCCCGGCGGCGCGGTGCGTAGAACGCAACTAGCCAAGCGAAGTGCTCGCGCACCCAAGCGGGGGTAATAGACCGCAATTCAGAGAGCACGTAGACGTTCATGGCAGTGTCGATTAAAAGGTAGCTCCCAGCCCCGTTTCGCTTTAATTGCAATACCTGCTTGCGGATCGCGTCGACAGCTGGCCCAGTGTTATTGGGGTCAACGATCACAACGACACGCGGCGCGTGGTCTTGGTGAACGCTGCGCACTATTCGCACCCTAACCGGGCGCTTGATCGCTTCAAGTGCATTTGACTGGCTGGTCATGGCCCTGCCCTCGGTGGTGGCGTATTCGGTGGAATCTCATGCCACGCCTTGACGTGGTGCATCTTCATGCCCTGCAGCGACCAGCCGCGCTCGGCGGACCAGTAGGCAACGCTCGGAACTGGCCGCCATGTCTCGCGAACCAAGTAGTAGGCGGCGACAGGCGGCGTTGCGGTAACGGGCTGCCAGTTCATGCGGACTTCGCCTCGCGCTTCCGGCGTGTCTGCTCCTTGCGCAGCCGGCCCGCCTGACGCTGGTAGTGCGCGGCCTGCCGCTGCGTCTCGTCGGCCAGCCTGCTCGTGGCGCGCTCCAGCACACGCACATCGGCGTCCGGCAGGCTGGCGAGGGCGTTTTGCGGCAAGGATCGACCGATCTTCATGCGTCGGGCCCGCCTGTAATACGGATCACCACTTCCCCGCCCTTGCGCACTTCCTCGCGCACCAGCGGATGGCTGATGAAGCGGCTGTCGTCAATGCCCAACGCATCGGCGATGCCGTCTCGGGCCGCCTTCATGCTCGACAGCAGGCCGTCGTCGTCCCGCTTGCGACGATCCGGCGGATAGAAGTCCAGCCATAGGCTTAGCCTTAGCGGTTGCAGCGCGACGGCCTGAAATCCTCCCGCCAACACGGCAAGTCCGGCCTGATAGCGCGCCGCCTTCACGGCTTTGGCCCTGCGCGCCCAATGCACGCGGGCATTGGGGTGTAGGTCGCGACTTGGCCAGGGCAGAACGATTTCGATCAGCGCCGGGGGCGTCATGCCGCCACCCGCACCAGTCCGCGCCGCCAGAGCTCCACCTGCGTGCGCTCGTAGCCGCGCTGCCACGCCTCGAATTTTTCGCCTCTGCTCATGCTGTTTCCTTGATCGATTTCGCGATGGCAAGACCGGCAGGCCGATGCATAGAAGCAATCGTGTGCCTTGAGCGCGCCGCCCTTCCCGTGTCGCTGCTGATTGCTGTGCGCCGGCTCGCCCGGCCCGCCTTCGCAGCACGGCAGGCGTATCTGGCAGTCGATGGCGTAGGCCAAGTCGAGCAGCGGGCGGTTGCGGAGGTTCATGCCGCCGAACGCCTGCCCGCGTCCTCACACACCCACGGCTCGGCAATCAGCACGCCAGCCGCCACCGCGATCCGGTCAACGGTGTCCACGAACCTCGCAAACTCCGGCTTCGACAGCAGCGACCGCTTGCCGTGCTCGTTGGTGGTAGTTGTGCGGAAGGGGCGCGATGCGATGCCTTCGGGGCTGCGTGGCGTCTTTGGCACACGCACGTCCACCCAGCCAAAGTGACGCCCGAGCATGTATTCGTGGATATCCGCCACGGCGTACCCCATCGCCTCGGCGATCGGCGGATAGCACACGCCGAACAGGTAGCGGTTCTGCTGGCTGCTGCGGCTGTTCTTGAGCGGCGAGCACGACAGGTCCAGCGGCAGCGCCTGCTGACGGACAAAGGCGATGAACCGCTGCCGCTCGATCTCGTTGCGGATCGCAGTCATGCGGCAGCCATCCCCCAGCGCTGGGCCGTGGCTTGCTGACGGCTTTGAATCGGCTCCGGCGCGCGCGGCAGCGGCCCTTCCCAGTCCTGCAGACGCATCTGCGCGTAGGCGTTGCGCAAGTTGATCCGGCGGCCCGACTCGATGTCTCGCCCCTTGGCGATATGGCACTCCACAACGCCCTGCAAGTGCGTCGTGTGCTCTGGCGAGTCGTAGTAATCCTCCCGGTGCAGGAACAGGATCAGGTCGCCTTTCTGCTCCAGTTCGCCTGATTCGCGCAGGTCGGCGAGGGTCGGCCGCTTGTCCGATCGGCCCGTCACATTGCGGTTGAGCTGCGCCAGTGCGACCGCCGGCACATTCCATTCCTTCGCGAGAGTCTTGATCGACTGCGCGATCGCGCCATACTCAAACCGCGCCAGTTTGGCGTCGATCTTGAAATCGTGGATGTGATCAATCACGATCAAGTCGATCGGTTGCTGGCGGTGCATGCGCCGCGCCCTCGCCTCCAGCTGCCGGACGGTCAATGACGGTGTGTCGTCAACGAAAAGCGGCGCTGACTTGATCTGCTTTAGCGCCTCGTTCACCCGGGCCCAGTAATCGCCGTCGTTATGGGGCGCTAGCAGCCAGTCATGCGGAATCTGGCCCAGGCTGGCGATGTTGCGGCGGTTGCACTGCGTCCGTGACATCTCCAACGAAAACACCGCGACTCGCTTAGCCCGAAGCGCGGCAAAAAGTGCAAGGTTCAGCCCAAAGATCGACTTCCCCATACTCGGGCGAGCCGCGACTAGCGTCAGCTCACCTGGCTGCAACCCATGCGTGGCCTCGTTGAGCTCGCGCCAAGGGGTCACCATGCCGGTCATGCGGTCACCGGATTCGTACCGGCGCGACAGGTCGGCGTACCACTCGCCGAGCGATTCGCCAGCGCGCACAAGACCACCGCGCTGACGTGGCTCAAGTTCAACAAAACGTGACTGCGCAGCGGCGATGATCTCGTCGGTATCGCGCCCTTCTGGCACAAAACCGTCAGTCACCATGATCGTGCCAATCTCAATCATCCGCCGCAGTCGGGACTTGTCCGCCACGATCTCGGCATAGGCGGCGATGTTGGCCGCCGACGGCGTGGTGCTGGCGAGTTCGATCAGGTAGGCACCGCCAGCGACCTGCTCGGCCAGCCCTTGCGACTCGAACCATTCGCCAAGCGTGACCGCGTCGTAGGGACGGTTTTTTTCGGCGAGCTCGCGGATCGCGCGGTAGATCAGCTGGTGATCGCGGCGGTAGAAATCCTGGTCGCCAAGCTGGTCGGCGATGCGTCCGTAGGCATCGGGGGCGAGCATCAGCCCGCCGAGCACGGCCTGCTCGGCTTCCACCGACTGCGGCGGCACGCGCAGTTGCGCCGCATCCGAATGCGATGACCTTGGTCTCCCGTACAGCGCGGCAAGCTGCTCGATCGTGCCGCCAGCGCTCATTGGTCACGCTCCACTCGGTCCATTGCGACCTCGAAAACACGGGTCACCGTGTCCGCACGCAGCAGGAAATTGAAATCCGGCCGCCAGTTCTCGTGGCCGTTGCGGTACGGGCCAGTGCCGTTGAGAAAATCGTCGGCTTGGCACTCGGCGAAATAGGCTGGCCAGAACGCCGTCGATCGGCGTTCGGGCGATGCCTGCCACGCCCCCCGGATCAGGGTTCGCCGTTTCGCGGTGACCTCCCTGACCTTGGCAAGCCCGGTCATGGTGCCGTTGTAGGCATCCACGATGGCCTGATACGGGATCGGTTCGGTTCGGCATCGCGGTGGGTCGGCGTCAGCCGATCCACTTGAACCGTTAGGTTCAATAAGCTCTTCTCTGGTGTCTGGCTTATGGCTAGGTTCACGACTAGCCGACGATTCGTTGCACGGTTCGTGCTCGTTTCGTTCTACCAATCGTGTGTCAGTCGTGGCACGTCTGGCGGCCTCACGACGCACGGCAATCTGACGATTCGTTTCAGCTTGCGCCTGCGCTTTCTCAATCTCCTCATCAGCGCGCTTGCTTCGCCAGCCGTCATCGCAATGGTCAAAGAACTCTCTCAGCACGACGTCTACTGCTTCACGCTCCTCCTTGCTGCGCGCGCCAGCGAGTCGCTGCACGGCCTTGATCTCGCACGGCAGCGGGCGTTCGTCGCGGTAGTAGATGCGCAGCAGGCGGCTGTACGCGGCATCCTCAACGAAAGACAGATGCGCTGTTGCGGCTGAGTAGTCGCCGATATGGTGCTTGTAGAAGTTCACGCCGCCCTCCGGCTTCCCGGCATGCGCCGGGTCTCGAACAGATCCGCGCGCGCGGGATAGCGCAGCCGGTACAGGCGCGCCATGTCGGGCACGGCGTTGCCATTTAGTTTTAGCGAGGCGTCGGTGTCGGTCAGCGACGTCTCGTGGCGCAAGAACTCGATGATCGTGCGTGCCGAATAGTGCCGGCGCCCCTTATCCCACACGCGGTCGGCCTCTTTTTCGAAGGCGCGCCAGACGTGCAAGTTTTCGGTCAGCCACGCAGCAAACCCCGGCAGGAAATTCTCTTTGTCCTGCTTGATCAGATCGAGTAGCCGACTGGTGTCCAGCGGTGGCGACTCTTCGCGGTTCATGTCCCTACCCGCCCGCTGATCGCGTCCATCAAAACCCGGTTTTTAAGCCGTTCCTGCGCTAGGGCTTCTTCCGCTTCTCGCGCTCGCTTCTCGGTTTCGCTTTCGAGCTTGCGTAGGCTGCGCGGATCCCATCCTCTCTTCAGCAGCCAATAAACCAGCCACGCCTCACTCCCGGTCGCATCCATCATGCGATCGAGATGCTCTTCCGATGGCCTGGCGGTGCCCTGCTTGACCTTGGCAAGCGTGCTGGCGTCGATGCCTGCTTCGATCGCTACGGTCTTTTCCTGCAAGCCGCTGAGCGCAACCATTGAGGCGATCGCGGCGGCCTCTGATGTCCATCCCCACTCGCTTTCCGGTATCGGCCTCGAAGGCCGACGGATGCGCAAATTCAGTTCGTTCCCCATGTTCATCTACCGAATGGAATTACGTGGAAGGTCGTGTTTCGACTACAAAAAAAGGCCAGCCCGTCGGAGCCAGCCTTGTTAAGCGACTTTGTTTTCTTGCACGTCAGCAGGACCGAATACGTCGGTACGCTTGAACCGGAGAATTTCGGGGATGCCCCGACGCTTCCAGTTCTGCACGCGCTGGATGCCGATTCGGCTATCGAACCCGAGCTTCCGAGCCAGTTCCGCGGGGCCGCCGAGGCGGTCGATCAGTGCTGCATCCGGGTGGTATTTGGCCATGACGAATGATTAAACGTCATGTTTAAAGCGTTGTCAACGCCGTGTGTAACAACGCCACGTTTAGTTGCGTCAAGATTGGCTATGCACCCTTCCATGCAGCGCCTCTACGAAGCAGCCGCCCTACTCGACCCGCCCATCAGGGGCCAGGCTCGCGTGGCGAAGGCGATCGGCCAGAGTTCGCAAACCGTCAAGAATTGGGAGGACCGCCCGACCGGCGTTTCCCAGGGCGGCGCGATCAAGGCGCAAAGCCTGACCGGCATCAGCGCAACGTGGATTCTGGAGGGCGTGCGCCCTGCTCTTCTCGAAAAGGGGCTTCCGTCTCAGCCTGGGGGACGCGATATGGGGAAGATGGCCCATGCCGTCGAGCTTCTGCGCTGGGCGGCGGAGATTCGGGCCCGCGTCGGCCTGGCACCCTTCACCGCGGCCAAAGAAGCGGAGCTGTTGGAGAGCGTCTACGACTTGCTCACACAGCCCGAGCCGACGAACAGCTACGAGATCAACGCGTGGCTTAACAAGGAAGCAACAGGGGGCGAGAGTGTCGGACAGGACGAGGATCGAAGCGATCAAGAACATGGTGTTGGAGGGGCTCGGCGAAAGGCCAGCTAAGCGTTTGAGCTTAGTCGGCGCGATCGCACTGCCACCACCCGATGACGAAGATCCAGTTACTCGAGCGTGTCGAATAAACCGCATTCGCTTCCTTACCTATTTAGCGATAAATGCAAGCACATTTAGCACGCATGAACGCTAAACTCGTTTACATGCCTGAAACGTTTAAGCAACGAATGAAGCGCCTAAGGCTGCGTGCCGGCTATTCGAGCCAAGCAGCAGCAGCAGAAGCCATTGGCTGCGAGCGCGGCACCGTCGGCATGTGGGAAGCTCCCTCAAGCAATGTCGAGTCCGTCGAGGGCTATCTCCTTGATGTCGCCCGCGCTTATAAGGTCCGGCCCGACTACATCAATTCAGGCGAAGGCGAAGACGCATACCCCTGGCCCCCCACTCTGAGCGCTGAGTCTCAGCCTGGGGGACGCGATATGGGGAAGATGGCCCATGCCGTCGAGCTTCTGCGCTGGGCGGCGGAGATTCGGGCCCGCGTCGGCCTGGCACCCTTCACCGCGGCCAAAGAAGCGGAG
>JBOHYD010000332.1:0-2929 GCA_050737635.1 Luteimonas sp.
GGTACACTCCGACCACCGTACCGAGTGGACCGCATGCTCCCGGGCTGGATCCTGCTGCTGGTGTCGCTCGGCTATGCCGTGCTGCTGTTCGGGGTGGCGTGGTGGGGCGGCCGCAATCCGACGTATACCCAGCGGCGGCCGTGGCTGCGGCCGCTGGTGTACAGCCTGTCGCTGGCGGTGTACTGCTCGTCGTGGACGTTCTACGGCGCGGTCGGCACCGCGACGCGCGCCGGCATCGGCTACGTGGCGATCTATCTCGGGCTGCTGCTGATGCTGTTGTTTGGCTGGCGCATCCTCAAGCGGCTGGCGCTGATCGCGCAGTCGCAGAACACCGTGTCGATTGCCGACTTCATCGCCGCCAGACACGGCCGCTCGCAGCGGCTCGAGGCACTGGTGACGGTGATCGCGCTGACCGCCGCGGCACCCTATCTCGCGCTGCAATACAAAGCGGTCGGGATCAGCCTCGACGTGCTCGGCGGCCGCCGCTCGCCCAATTCCGCGTTGGGCGATCCGGCGCTGTACGTCGTGGCGTTGATGGCGCTGTTTGCGATCCTCTACGGCACCCGTCGGGTCGACGCCAGCGAACACCGCCTCGGCATGGTGCTGGCGATCACGCTGGAATCGCTGGTCAAGCTGGCCGCGCCGATCGTGGTCGGCGTGTTTGCGGTCAGCTGGCTGCGCGGGCACGACATCGCGCTGGTCGATGCGACGCGCGCGCTGGTCGCCAACGCACCGCCAGTCGGCATCATCGGCCACACCCTGCTCGCGTTCACCGCGATCATCTGCCTGCCGTGGCAGTTCCACGTCGCGGTGGTCGAATGTGTCGACGTCCGCGACATCCGCCGCGCGCGCTGGCTGTTCGGCGGCTATCTGGTGCTGATCTCGGCGATGGTGTTGCCGATCGCCGCCGCCGGCGTCGCCTTGTTCGGCAACGATCCGACGGCGGCCGCCGACGGGAGCGTGCTGGCCATGCCGCTGGCCGAACACCGCCAGTGGCTGGCGCTTGCCGCGTACATCGGCGGGTTTTCTGCCGCCACCGGTATGGTGATCGTGTCGAGCGTGGCGCTGGCGACGATGGTCAGCAACGATCTGGTGATGCCGCCGCTACTCAGAAGGGGCTGGTGGGGGCCGCGCGGCGACGGCAACGTCGCTTCCGCCGTGCTGCGGATCCGCCGTATCGCGATCGTCTGTTTCGCGGCCACCGCGTACGGCTATTACCGGGCCAGCGGCAGCAACACCACGCTGGCGGCGTACGGGCTGATGTCGTTCGCGGCGGTGGCGCAGTTCGCGCCGGCGCTGATCGGCGGGCTGCGTTGGCGCGGTGCCAGCCGGCAGGGCGTCAAAGCCGGGCTGCTGCTCGGCTTTGGCATGTGGGCGTACACGCTGCTGCTGCCGGCGCTGACCGACGCCGGCTGGTTCGATCAGCAGTGGGTCGATGCCGGGCCGTTTGCGATCGCCTGGCTGCGGCCGCGACAGCTGTTTGGCCTGCTCGGCTGGGACGCGCTGGCCCATGGCACGTTCTGGTCGCTGCTGGTCAATATCGGTGCGCTGTTTCTGGTCTCGCGCTGGCGGCCGGGGTTCGACGAACGCCTGCGCAACGCGCCGTTTCTCGATCCCTACGCCACCGCGCGCCAGCCGCTCGGCAGTGGCGTCTCGCACAGTGGCGTGCAGCTCGGCGACCTGCTGACGCTGGCCGGACGCATCGTCGGCGAGCGTACCGCGCAACGCGCGTTTGACGACCGCGCCGCGACCGGCGGGCACGAGTTGCTGCCCGCGGCGGCGGCCGACCGCGGCTGGGTGCAGTTCACCGAACGCCTGCTCGCCGCGGCCATCGGCGCGGCGTCGGCGCGCTTGGTGTTGACCAGCGCGCTGAAAGGCTCGGGCATGGATGTGGCCGAAGTGGTCGCGGTGCTCGACGAGGCCGGGCAGGCGTTGCGCTTCAACCGCCAGTTGCTCGCGGTCACCTTCGAGAACATGGCGCAGGGCATCAGCGTGGTCGACCGCGAGCTGCGGCTGGTGAGCTGGAACCGGCGCTACCAGCAGATGTTCGACTACCCCGAGGGCATGCTCTACGTCGGCCGGCCGGTGGCCGAGCTGATCCGCTACAACGCCGAGCGCGGCCTGCTCGGCGGCAACGGGCAGGTCGAGGCGGAAGTCGAGAAACGCCTGGCGTTTCTGCGCCGCGGCAGCGCGCACATCTATGTGCGCGAGCGCGACGACGGCCGGGTGATCGAAAGCCGCGGCGAGCCGCTGCCGGGCGGCGGTTACGTGACGACCTTCAACGACATCAGCGACTACAAACGCGTCGAGCGCGCGTTGCGCGAGGTCAACGAGACGTTGGAGCAGCGCGTGGCCACGCGCACGCGCGAGGCGGAAGACGCGCAGGCCTCGCGCACGCGCTTTCTCGCCGCGGTCAGTCACGACGTGCTGCAGCCGCTGAACGCCGCGCGGCTGTTCGCGTCGGCGCTGCGCGAGAGCGACACCGCCGCCGAGCAGCGCCATCTTGCCGAGCGCGTCGACACCTCGCTGCGCGCCGCTGAGGAACTGCTCGACGGCCTGCTCGACGTGTCGCGGCTCGATGCCGGCGCGCTGCAGCCGGAAATCACCGCCTTCGACGGCGGCGAGCTGCTGCGCCAGCTCGCCGAGCAATACGCACCGGTGGCCGCCGCGCGCGGCATCGAACTGTGCCTGCATCTGCGCCCGCTCGCGGTGACCAGCGACCGTCGTTTGCTGCGCCGGGTGTTGCAAAACTTCCTCGCCAACGCGCTGCGCTATACCCGCGAGGGCCGCATCGTGCTAGTTACGCGGCCGCGTGGCGAACATATCGAACTGCAGGTCTGGGACACCGGGCCGGGCATCCCCGACTACCACCTCGAACAGATCTTCGAGGAATTCAAGCGCTTCGAGCAGCCGACCAACTGGGGCGAAC
>JBOHYD010000333.1:0-3256 GCA_050737635.1 Luteimonas sp.
GACCTTCATCGATCACCTCACGCACAACCTGTATTTCGGCAACATGCAGAAGTGGTCGGACTACTACGAGCGCCTGTTCAACTTCCGCGAGATTCGCTACTTCGACATCAAGGGAGTCAAGACCGGCCTCGTCTCGAAGGCGATGACCGCGCCGGATGGCGTGGTGCGCATTCCGCTCAACGAGTCGTCCGATCCCAGATCGCAGATCGGCGAATACCTGGACCAGTACAAGGGTGAGGGCATCCAGCATATCGCCTGTTTCACCGAGGACATCTACACGACGGTGGAGAAGATGCGCGCGGCCGGCGTCGCCTTCCTGGATACGCCGGACACCTATTACGAGGTGATCGACCAGCGCGTGCCAAATCACGGCGAGGACGTCGCGCGCTTGCGCCGCAACAAGATCCTGATCGACGCCGACGCCGAGACCAAACAGCGCAAGCTGCTGCAGATCTTCACCACCAACGCGATCGGCCCGATCTTCTTCGAGATCATCCAGCGCAAGGGCAACGAAGGCTTCGGCGAAGGCAACTTTCAGGCGCTGTTCGAGAGCATCGAGCGCGACCAGCAACGCCGCGGGGTGCTGTGATTCTTCAAGCCCTTCTCCCTGCGGGAAAAGGGTTGGGATGAGGGGGACGTAACCGTACCTTCCACGGCCCAGCTCAATCGTGACAAGGACCGTCACTATGCCGAACCGATATCGCCCACCGTTTCCCACGATCTGGAGCGCCGTGGCTGCGTTCGCCCCTCAGCCCAACCCCTCTCCCGGCAGGAGAGGGGCTTTAGAGCAAAGCACATGAATACCGTCAGCGACGACAACGTCATCCCGATGCCGCAGCGCGATGCGCGCGGGTTGCGGCCGACCGGTTATATGTCCGGTTTCGGCAACGAGTTCGCCACCGAAGCCGTGCCCGGCACGCTGCCCGACGGCCAGAACTCGCCGCAGCGCGTCGCGCACGGCCTCTATGCCGAGCAATTATCGGGCACGGCGTTCACCGCACCCCGAGGCGTAAACCGGCGCAGCTGGCTGTACCGCATCCGCCCGGCGGCGATGCACGGCAGGTTTGCGCCGTATGCGCAGCCGCGCCTGCACGACGACTTCGGCGACGGCCCGGTATCGCCGGACCAGCTGCGCTGGAGTCCGTTGCCGATCCCGGCGACAGGGCCGGTCGCGCCGGTCGATTTTGTCGACGGATTGTTTGCGATGGCCGGCAACGGCAGCGCCGCCGCGCAGCACGGCGTCGGCATCCACATGTACGCGGCCAACGCGTCGATGGCCGATCGATTTTTCTACAGCGCCGACGGCGAGCTGTTGATCGTGCCGCAGCAGGGTGCGCTGACGATCGCGACCGAGCTCGGCGTGCTCGCGGTCGCAGCGCAGGAGATCGCGGTGATCCCGCGCGGCATCCGCTTTCGCGTTGCCATGCCAGACGGCGCGTCGCGCGGCTATGTCTGCGAGAATTTCGGCGCCGCGCTGCGCCTGCCCGATCTCGGTCCGATCGGCGCCAACGGGCTGGCCAATCCGCGCGATTTCCAGACGCCGATGGCCGCATACGAAGATACGCAAGGCGATTTCGAACTGATCGCCAAGTTCCAGGGCCACCTGTGGCGCGCCGACATCGACCATTCGCCGCTCGACGTGGTCGCCTGGCACGGCAACTACGCGCCGTACAAATACGACCTGCGCCGCTTCAACGCGATCGGCTCGATCGGCTTCGACCATCCTGACCCGAGCATCTTCACCGTGCTTACCGCACCGAGCGACACCCCGGGCACCGCCAATATGGACTTCGCGATCTTCCCACCGCGCTGGCTGGTCGCGCAGCACACCTTCCGGCCGCCGTGGTTCCACCGCAATGTGGCCAGTGAGTTCATGGGTCTGGTGCACGGCACCTACGACGCCAAGGCCGAAGGCTTCGCGCCCGGCGCGTGTTCGCTGCACAACTGCATGAGCGGCCACGGCCCGGATGCGGCGACCTTCGACAAAGCCAGCGCCGCGGATCTGTCGACCCCCGACGTCATCGCCGACACCATGGCTTTTATGTTCGAGACGCGCGCGGTGCTGCGACCGACGCGGCAAGCACTCGATGCCGCGCACCGGCAGCGCGACTACCAGCAGTGCTGGGCCGGGCTGCGCAGGCGTTTCGATCCGGGATCGTGATCGGCACGCGGCGCTGCGGATCGCGAGCGGTGGCTCGGATCCGCGGCACCGCGCTTGTCAATCAATCAGCGCGAGATGCCGTCCGAATACGGCAACCTGTCCGGCAGCGCATCGCGACGCACGAAAAACCAGATTGCATTGGCCTCGTCGCCGGGGTTGGCGTTGACCGTGACCGAGCGGCCGTCATCGGACACCCAGCGCCAAGCAAGCGGTACGCTGGAATCGATATTGAAATAGAAATTCTGGTGCATTCCGCCGCGGTAGTTGCCGTAGGCGCCGGCGCTGGTGCCGGACTTGATCCTGACCGGACTGCCGCCGTTGAGCAGCGGCAACGACTGCCCGGGGATGTAGTCGTTGACCTGGCGCGCGTAGTAGGTCAGCAGGTATTGGCGCGACGCGTCGCCCGAGCCGTTGAAGCCGGGCTCGGCGCAGCCCGCCGGGGTGCTGCCGCCAGGGGTGGTGTACTGGGTTTCGACCCAGCCGCAGCCCTGGAAATTGCCGCCGGCGTAGCCGTAGGAATAATCCCCCGAGGTCTGTTGGCGATAGAAGCCGGCATTGCCCAAGGCATTGCCATACAGCGTGCCGACGAAGAATCCGCGCGGATTGACTCGCACGTAGAGGCTGTCGGCCGAAACCAGTCGGTTTTCGGCATCGGTGTGTACGATCGGCAGCAAGGTGGAGAGCAATACAACTGCGGGCAATATGAATCGCTTCATCGACGGGCTCCCTGTGCAGCGTGGCGAGCCGGACAAAACGCGCGTGAATTCACGTCCCTCGGTCGCGCTGCGCTGTGCGCAGCGACGCACGCTGGCACGCTGGCGGGGTCGGGTCAACTGCTGCTGGGCTGCGGCAGACGCCAACCTCGCGCGATCAAATGACGCGTCGGCGTGCCAGCGCAGCCCGATTCCGTCGAAGACGGCGGCTGCGGCGTCGCGGATCGCAGGCGTGGCCTCGCACCCACGGCGCGAAAGTATAGAATCCAGGGCAATCGGGTGAACAAGTTACCGTAACTACCTGACAAATAAGCAGAGCTGTCATCCTCTTGCCTACTCTCATGGGCTGCAGGCGGAGGACATCGATGGTGGAGGCAGAAGC
>JBOHYD010000334.1:0-8456 GCA_050737635.1 Luteimonas sp.
GTCGAATCCCTGCCGCGTCGCCAGCGCATCGAGGCTGTCGATGCCGGCCGGCACCGGCATCGCGACTAGGTCGCTGACCGGGCGGTCGAGCGCATGCATCCACTGCTCGCGATCGTCGGCGCGGTCGAGCACGCACGACAGCGCGTGCAGCTTGCGCACATAGGAGCGCGTCGTACCGGACAGGCCGACCAGTTCGGCTGGGGTTGCGCTGTCGGCACGCTGGCCGCTGCGCTTGAGCGCGTCGAGCACACGGTATTCGCCGGCGTTGAAGGCCATCACCGCCAGCCGCCAGTCACCGGCAAACATGCCATGCAGGGTCTTGAGATAGCGCACCGCCGCCTGTGTCGAATCGACCGCCGACAGCCGGCCGTCGTAGCCGCGGCGGATCGGGATGTCGTGGTTGCGCGCGGTCATCGCGATGAACTGCCACAGTCCGGCCGGTCCGGCGGCGCTGCGTGCGCCGGGTTTGAAACCGCTCTCGACAAACGGAATTAGTGCGTATTCGGTCGGCAGATCGGCATTGCGCAGCGCGTCGACCACGTAGCCGAACAGCGCCAGCGCGTCGCTCTCGCGCGAGACGAGCTGGTGCGGCGCATGGGCGAAATGCCGCTGCCAGCGTGCCCCGGTCTCGGCGCTGCAGTTGGGGTCAGCCAGCCCTGCGCGAAAGCTCGCGTAGATATCGCGGCCGTTGCGGGTGAGGTGGTGGCTGGCGTTTTCCGTCGTTGCCGGCGGCGTCGGTGCAAGCGTGGCTGCGGACGATAGCGTTGCCGTGCCGTCGGTCACCGCAGTGCCGCCGCTCTGCTGCGCACCGGCCATCGTCGCCATCGTCGCCAGCAGCAGCCCGGCCGCGGCGCGGCGTGCCGCCGGCGTCATCCGCGGAAACCGTCCTTCCAGCGCCGCAACTCGGCAAAGACATCGACGCGATCGTCCAGCGAACGGCCGGCGTGGCTGGCAACCGCCGTGCGCACCGATGCTGCATCGACGCGCAGGAACGGATTGCTGTCGCACTCGACGGACAGGGTGCTGGGCAGGCTGGGCAATCCGTCGGCGCGCATGGCGTGGACCTCTTCGGTGCGGCGTCGCAGCGCCGGGTTGTCGGGATCGACCGCACGCGCGAACGCGGCGTTGGACAGCGTGTACTCGTGACCGCAGCACACGCGGGTGTCGCCCGGCAATGCGGCCAGCCGGTCCAGCGACGCCAGCATCTGCGCGGCGCTACCTTCGAACATCCGGCCGCAACCGAGGCTGAAGAGGGTGTCGCCGCTGAACAGCAGGCCGTGGTTGCCGGCAGTCTGGCAAAAAAACGCGACATGGCTGGTGGTGTGACCGGGCACCGCGATCGTTTCCAAGGACCAGTTGCCGATCCGCAGCTGATCGCCGTCACTGATCCGCACCGTCGCCGTGGCGATGCGCTCGTCGTGCGGCGCGAACACCGGCAGCCGCGGCCAGCGCGCCAGCAATTCGGCAACGCCGCCGATGTGGTCGGCGTGGTGATGGGTCAGCAGGATCGCGGTCGGTTCAAATCCGTCGGCCGCCGCCGCGAGCACCGGCCGGGCCTCGCCGGGGTCGACCACCAGCGCGTTGCCGCTGTCATCGCGCAGCGTCCAGATGTAGTTGTCGTCGAATGCCGGCAGCGGTAGCAGTTGCATCGGAGTAGGGCCTTGCAGGTCGGTAGAATGGCGACCATGCCCCTGCTTTCAGATTCCGGTCAAGCCGACCGCGCCAGCGCCTGGTTTCAGACTGCCGCCGGCCAGGCGGTCATCGCCAGCGAACGTACCGCGATCGCGCAGGCACTGTCCGAGCGCCTGCGGCGGCCATGGCTGTGGCTCGCACCCAGCGCCGTGGATGGGCCGGTGGTCGACGGCGGCAGCGCCGGCCTCGCATTGTCGACCCGCGGCAGCGGCTGGACCGGCGCGGTCCACTGCGGCCTGCCGCTGCCGCTGGCCGGCGAATCGCTCGGCACCGTGGTGCTGCAGCACGTCGTCCGCCCCGATGCGCGCGGCCGCGCCCTGCTCGACGACTGCGCGCGGGTGCTGGTGCCCGGCGGGATTCTGCTGCTGTTTGCGTTGAATCCATTGACCCCGTACCGCTGGCGCTGGCGCGGCAGCGGGCTGAGCGCGTCGGAGCCGCTGAGTTGGCGTCACCGCCTGCGCACGGCCGGTCTGCAGGCCAGGCCGGTGTCGCAGGGCATCGGCCCAATCTGGAAACCGCTGGTCTCCGCTGACCTGCAGCATGGCCCCGGCCTGCGCGCCGCCTATGCGATCCGCGCCGATAAACGCACGCTGCCGCTGACCCCGGTGCGCCGCAGCGCGCCGCTGCGCATCGCCCACGGCGCGCCGGCGGCATGACCAGCGCAATCGCAAACACCACAGACGACGCGACCCGCAAGCAGGTCGTCGTCAACACCGACGGCGCCTGTCTCGGCAATCCCGGTCCCGGTGGCTGGGCGGCGCTGCTGCGTTATGGCGCACGCGAACGCGAAATCGCCGGCGGCGAGGCGCTGAGCACCAACAACCGCATGGAGCTGATGGCCGCGATCATGGCGCTGGAAACCCTCACCGAACCCTGTACGGTCGTGCTGATCACCGACTCGCAGTACGTGCGCCAGGGCATCACCGAGTGGATGCCCAACTGGCTGCGCCGCCATTGGAAGACCACCGGCGGCGGCGCGGTCAAGAATCGCGACCTCTGGGAGCGCTTGCATGCCGCCGCCCAGCGGCATCGCATCGACTGGCGCTGGGTGAAAGGCCACTCCGGCGATCCCGACAACGAGCGCGTCGACGTGCTCGCACGCGACGAGGCGCTGAGGGCCAGGACTCGGGACTCGGGACACGGGACTCGGAAAAGCCATGGGCCGTGATCGTTTGCTTCGATCGGGCGGTCTGCATGCTGCAGTTGCAGCGCACGCGCGGTCAGGTCGATGACCTGAGACGGCTTGCTCTTTCCATTCCCCATTCCCCATTCCCAGCCCAATGCGCCAGATCGTCCTCGACACCGAAACCACCGGCCTGGAATGGAAGAAAGGCAACCGTGTGGTCGAGATCGGCTGCGTCGAGCTGATCGAACGCCGCCCGACCGGGCGCACCTTCCAGCGCTACCTCGATCCGCAGCGCGAGTTCGAGCCGGGTGCGCAGGAGGTGACCGGGCTGACTCGCGAATTTCTTGCCGACAAGCCGAAGTTTGCCGAGATCGCGGACATGTTTCTCGCGTTCATTGACGATGCCGAGCTGATCATCCACAACGCCGCATTCGACGTTGGCTTTCTCGACAACGAGCTGTCGTTGCTCGGCGCGCACTACGGCTGTCTCGGCGATCGTGCGAGCATCGTCGACTCGCTGGACATGGCCCGCCAGCGCTATCCCGGCCAGCGCAACTCGCTCGACGCGCTGTGCCGCCGGCTCGGCATCGATAATTCGCACCGCCAATTGCACGGTGCGCTGCTCGATGCGCAGCTGCTTGCCGAGGCGTGGCTGGCGATGACCGCCGGACAGAGCGAGATCGGATTCGCTGCGCCCGACGGCGGCGAGCAGCGACCGGCGGCGGTGTCGTTTTCGCCGGCCGGTACGCTCGGGCCGCGCCCGCGCGTCCGGGTGAGCGACGAGGAAGGCGCCGAACACCATGCCCGCCTAGCCGCGATCCGCGCCAAGGCCGGCCTCTGCCTCTGGGACCCGTAGGAGCGCCCCATGGGCGCGATGTTTTTCTCTGACGGATCAGAGCAAAGGCATCGCGCCCATGGGGCGCTCCTACGGATCAGTGCCGGCGCACCAGCACCACGGTCACATTGTCCGAGCCGCCGCCGTCGAGCGCGGCCGCCACCAGGCCGTCGACGCATTCCTGCGCACTGCATTCGGTCTGCGCGAGCACCTGGGCGATGCCGGCATCGTCGACCTCCTCGGTCAGCCCGTCACTGCACAGCAGTAGCTGCATGCCGGCGAGCAGTTCGCCGGACATCGTTTCGACGTTGAGGTTCTGCGGATCGGTCACGCCGAGCGCCTGGGTGACCACGTTGCGGTGCGGATGGCTGCGCGCCTGGTCGACGGTGATCGTGCCCTGCGAAATCAGGTCCTGCACATAGCTGTGATCCTGCGACAGTTGCGCGAGCTTGCCCTCGCGCCACAGATACACACGGCTGTCGCCGACCCACGCCACCTCGAAGCGGTTGCCGAGCACGTGCACGGCCACCACTGTCGTACCCATCGGCAGCGAGTCATTGCGCTTGCGCGACGCACGGATGATCTCCTCGTCGGCGATGTGGATCGCCTGCGCCAGCGACGTGCCCTGGCGGATCTCGCGCACGATCGCCTCGCGCGCCAGCGCGCTCGCCACCTCACCGTACTCGTGCCCGCCCATGCCGTCGGCCACCAGCCACAGCCCGAGCTCGCTGTCGCCGTAATAGGTGTCCTCGTTGAGCTCGCGCTGCAGCCCGGCATGCGTGAGATGGCCGAATTCGATCATGCGCGGCTCACGGACTGAAAGATGATCGTTCATCTGCGGGCGAACGCGAATTGTGTGCCGGGCAGGACGGCCATGCGCCGGAGCGTGCGGATAACGGCTGGGGCATTCGTGAGACCAAAGCGGGTCGGGAGGGCGACCTTAGCAAACCGGTCAAGTTGAGGTGGAGTTCGCCACAACGGAACCGCCCCGAGAATCCCGAAGGCTCCAATCCTTGAGCGGATGGAGCCATGGACACGAGAACGAAGTTCTGCGTCGAGGAGCAGGAGCGCACGGGCGGCAACGTCAGCGGTACCCACGACACGGCCTTGGCCGAGACGTGGCGGCACATCTCGAACACCGCCTCACCAACTGTGAACCTCGGTGCGGCTACGGTCTTGATTTGGGGTGCGCGTCAAAGGGTCCGTCAAACGTCACGTACGCCAGGCAATCCGTGCCGGCCTTGCAGGCTGTGTAGTGCACCACATTGCCCGGCTGGAACCAATACGAACCTACCGGAAGCTCGGTCGGTGCCTTGTTTGCGGGGTGGGCATTGAGAATGACCCCCCGGATCACCACGGCCCGATAGCCCGCGGTGTGCACGTGCACGCCCGACGTGAACCCTGCCGGTATTCGGATCATGAAGCCGTGCGGTCCCTTGCTTGCCTCGCCCCACAGTTGAGCGATGTGCGGTCCCTTCGGGTTGTCCGGGATGGCCGGTGCGAACCGGATGCTGTCGGCAGGAATATCGACCTGGCCGTAGTCTTGCGCGAGTGCCGGTGCTGCGCCGAGCAAGGCAGCGGCGATGGCGAGGATCAGTGATTTGTGGGTCATACGAGGAGTCTCCGTGGTTGACATCGACACAGTAGGTCCACCGTGTATGGCTCACCAATATCGCAACGTCCACTATTTCTTGCGTATCGTCCAATAATTGGCAAGACTGTGGGCATGGATGTCGTCACCGACGTGCTCACTTCGCTACGCTTTCTGGGTACCGTGGCCTGCCGTGTCGAGGCCTGCGCGCCCTGGGGGGTGCGCAATCGTCGCAACGCCATGGCGACGTTTCATGTGATCAGCCGTGGCAGCTGCTGGATTCGCGTTGCCGGTTCGGACACCGTGCATCATCTCTCGGCCGGCGACCTGGTGCTGCTCCCGCACGGCGACGAACACGAGCTGCTCGATGATCCGGCATCGGCTTCAGTGGTGCTCGCGCCGCCCGCCGCGCCTGTCACGAGCGCGCTGTGGTCGCCGGTGTTGCGCCTGGGAGGGAGTGGTGCACCGACCACGCTGGTCTGCGGGCATGTGCGATTGCATTCGGAGCGCCCGCATCCATTGCTCGCCACGCTGCCGAACTTGATCCGCGTCGAGGCGAACCGCCATACGGCGCCGCTGTGGCTCGATCTGGCGCTCAAGCATCTGGCCTCCGAGACGCATAGCGACGAACCCGGCAGCGAGGCGATCGCTGCGCGCCTGACCGAGATCCTGTTCGTGTATGCGCTGCGCGCGCACATGACCGCGATGCCGCCGCAGAGCCGCAGCTGGCTTGGGGCGCTCAGAGACCCGCAGATCGCGCGCGCATTGGCCGAGATCCATCGCGCCCCCGGCCATCGCTGGTCGCTGGCCGCGCTCGCCAAGGCCGCCGGCCACTCGCGATCGCTGTTTGCCGCGCGCTTCAATGCGCTGGTCGGGCAAACGCCGATGGCGTATCTGACGACGTGGCGCATGCATGTGGCCGCGCGTGCGCTCGAGGAAGAAGCCAGCCTGGCGCTGGTGGCGATTGCCGAGCGGGTCGGCTACGAGTCAGAGGCGAGCTTCGCGCGCACTTTCAAGAAGGAGCTCGGCATTGCGCCAGGCGCTTATCGCAAAAGTCGTGGCGTGCGCGCTTTAGCGCAGGCGTAGTCTGTAGCGGTTTAAATCCGGCATCGCAGCGCGCGCCGGGCGCGCTGCGATGCGGCTGTACAAAGACCACGCGACTTGCGTCGCTTAACTGGTGGCTTTCCGATTAGGGGCTTTCCGAGACCTACTTCAGCGTAGCCAGCCAAAGATGAAGCGTTTTCCACCTGTGTCGAAGACATTCAACTACCGTTTGGCCAGAGGAGGCTTTGATGCGCGCTGCGCTGTACACCCGTACCGGTCCTGCCAAAGACGTGCTGTCGATCGTCGATGTCGAACGCCCGGAACCCGGGCCGGGCGAGGTCCGGGTTCGTGTTGCTTGGTCGGGCGTCAACCCTTCGGACGTCAAGAGTCGTGCTGGCGTGCGTTCGCCGACATTGCCGTTTTCCCAGATCATTCCGCACAGCGATGGGGCTGGCGTGATCGATGCGATCGGCTCCGAGGTTGCCGCCGAGCGCCTCGGGCAGCGGGTCTGGTTGTGGAATGCGGCATGGGGCAGGGCGTATGGCACCGCCGCGGAGTGGGTGGTCGTGCCCGAGCAGCAGGCGGTCCTGCTGCCGGCCTCCGTCGCTCTTGAGGTAGGCGCGCTGCTTGGCATCCCCGCTTTGACGGCGTACCACGCCGTTGCGCTGGGCGCAGGGGTCAGCGGTCGACGCGTGTTGATTGCCGGTGGCGCCGGTTCGATGGGGCACTATGCCATTCAAATGGCGAAGCTGGCGGGGGCGGCTCAGGTGCTGGCCACCGTAAGCTCGGCAGCCAAGGCCCAACTCGCAACGGCGGCCGGGGCGGACGTCGTTCTCAACTACCGGGAAGGCAACCTCCGCGACGAGGTGCACGCAGCGACAGCAGGCTTGGGGGTCGAGCGCATCATCGAAGTCGATTTCGCCGCCAACGCGGCAGACGACCTCGCCATGCTGGCGCCCAACGGCGAAATCGTGGCCTATGGGAATGGGCGACCGGAAATTTCGCTGCCGTTCTTTCCGGCGGTGCTGAAAAACCTCACCGTCAACTTTTTCATCGTCTACCACTTGCGCCCGGAAGATCGGGTCAAGGCGATTTCCGGGTTGACGCAATGGCTGGAAGCAGGCACCTTGCAGCACAACATCGCGGCTCGTCTTCCATTGGAGCGCATCGTCGAAGCGCATGACTTGGTCGAGTCAGGCCGTGCCGCAGGCAATGTCGTGATTGACGTGCATGACCCTGCTCCTGAGCCCCGGTAGACGGTGCCGAGGCCAGCACCGTGCACTCCCGCCGGGATCGACAGCTGTGGGCGTGTGGTTTCGACGCCGCAAGCAGGTACTGCGGCTCGACCCGGTCCCGCTTCCGGGTTGAACCCATACCTACTTCCAAGGCGAACGAAATGACGCAGCGATGCATTCCGTGGTTGTGGGTGATGGCCATGGCCATGAGCACCTCGGTGTTGGCGCAGGAGCCAGTGTCGAGCCCGCGAGACACCGGAACTCCCGCCCCGGTGATTGCACCCGCTGTGTCGGCCAGCGGCTTCGAGTGGCCATTGCCGGCGGGTTGGCGAAAAGAGACCATTCCGTTTCCGGTGGAGTTTGCACCTGACATCCGGCATCGCGGAATTCTGGAGCTTCGCTTTTCACCGGGATTTGCTGACCCGGCCGCGGCGGGGTTTTGGTCGTATGCATTCGTCTGGTGGCTGGAGGACGAGGCCGCGCCGACTAGGCAGCAATTGACCGATGAGCTTGTTCGCTATTACTTCGGGCTCAGCAAGCTCGTGGCTGGAGACAAGTACGCTGTCACGATCGAACAGTTTCGTGTCGACTTGAAAGACGACACTGCCGCGCCGCCTTATTCGGCTGCTTTCCAGGGCACGATCGATAGTTTCGATGCCTTCCGCACTGGAAAACCGATCCGGCTCAACGTCAAGTTGCGGGTTGGAGCATGTGCTGCGGCCGATCGGCGTTTTGTGCTGGTTGAAGCCTCGCCGCAACCGATGCTTTCCAGTGCCGAACCCTGGAAGGCATTGTCACAGGTAGGCAGCAGCTTCACTTGTGCGCCCTAACACAGCTCACCGAGGGCCGGTACCGGTTGAACCGCCCCGGGATTTGAGGAGGCTTCAACTCTTGAGAAGATGAAGCCATGAACAAGTCGAACAAGTTTTCCCC